>NZ_CAWNXG010000001.1:0-254381 GCF_963878145.1 Photorhabdus sp. S10-54
ATCGGAGCATTGTCGGCTTTTTGTTGGAGGTGGTATCAGGCTTAATTGCTTATACGTTCCAACCGAAAAAGCCGAGCTTAGGTTTACGTGCTCAGGAAATCGCAATGCTTAAGCAGAGTTGAGGTTAAGACTAGGTTTTTTCAGCTTTATTTTGTCCAGAATCTGGACTGGGTTTAATGACAACAAATGGGCTATGTGCACAAATTCCACGACATCTATACCCGTTATCTTTCAAGTTGCCTCTTTGTTGGCTGCACTCGCTCACCTCAGTCACATAGTTAGCTATGCTCCCGAGGATTCGCTCCCTTGCCGTCGCGATGTATCTTGAAATCCATAGGGTATATATCAGCATTGTTTTTTTAGTTGCTCATTCTAACCCTAAGCAAAGGAGGGTAAAAAACACCTACTATTAAAGCAGTTTATATCAATAGACATTTATGCGTCATTGACTTACTGTGTGATGGGGCATATGATGATTTCACATACACTTATGACGTACTTAAATATGATATTCATTGAAACTGATATTTTTACTGAGGACTGTAAAGAGTTATTAAGTGGCGATGAATATCGTGAGTTTCAGCAATATCTTGCAGATAATCCCACGGCTGGAGATGTTATCCAGCGTACTGGCGGGTTGCGTAAAGTCAGGTGGGTCTCTCGTGGTAAGGGAAAGCGTGGTGGTGTACGTATTATTTATTACGACAAAGTGGATGTTTCACATATCCGATTGTTGTTGATTTATAAAAAAGGCGCAAAAGACGATCTGAGTGAATCAGAGAAGAATATCCTGAGAGACTTAAATGAGAGGTGGTAAAGATGGATAGTAAATTATTTGCCAGGCTGACTGAAAGTATGACACAGATGAATGAGATTATTAATGGTGAACGTGTGCCCTCTCGTGAAATTAATGTTGAGGCGATAAAAGTAAAGAATATTCGCCAAGCGACAGGCTTAAGTCAAACTGGTTTTGCTAAGTTGATTTCCGTTAATGTTGGGACTTTACGCAATTGGGAGCAAGGAAGACGTGAACCAACCGGGCCAGCAAAAGCATTGCTGAAAGCAATAGAAAAAGATCCTATTCATGTTTTAAAAGCGTTGTCTATGTAAATTAATTATTCGTAAGGTATCAAACCTCGTCTCAAGCGGGGTTTTTTCATATCTAGCCACTTAACTTTGGTTTTTTTATTTTTAACCAATCTGCTCCGACAGGTTTTTTTATAAGTGAAACATGGCAATAAAAGAATTTAAGTGGTGAACTCAGGTACAGAATAGTCCTGCTGGTGAGTTTGTTCACAATGTAAGAAAAGTGCAATTTGGTGACGGATATTCCCAAGTTGCCGTGAATGGTATTAATCCTGTGTCTCAGAAATGGCCTTTCACTTATGCAGGGCATAAAAATAAAGTAATTTCTAGTGTTTTTTAACAGGCATTATTGTTGTTCAAAATAGCCTGATGGGATAGCTATTAATTCGGTTGGCAAGACCATTGCATATAATACCGTTACCGGTGACTCTTTGGCCCATATATCGTCTCTTTCCCTATAGATATACCCGTCATCTTTCAAGTTGCCTCTTTGTTGGCTGCGCTCGCTCACCCCGGTCACATAGTTTGCTATGCTCCCGGGGATTCACTCCCTTGCCGTCGCGATGCATCTTGAAATCAATAGGGTATCCTTGATTAGATTGCTTAGCTATTTTGGGATGTTTTCCGGTGACTCTTTGGCTCATATATCGTCTCTTTCCCTGTAGATAATATAATTTCATCATTGAATTGCTTTAATACGGCAGCAAAGTCCGCACGAACCTTATCCAGATCATCTGCTAAAGCGTCAGCGTCACTTTTCTGTGGGATGAAATAAAAATAGTTTGTATTGGGCATAATATCGAATTTCGGGGAAATTGATCTTAATTTATTAAAATATTGTATGAAAATGTTCATTATATTACCTGCGTTATTAGTTGTTTTTATTAGTTAAATGATTCATTAGCAATAATATTTTATTGGCTTTTGATTGAAGAATCATACCTGATAAATAGATTTATTCCATAGAAATATTGCGAGACGCTTCAAAGAAAGGACTGAAAATAATAGAATACAATTTCATTCAAGATAATGATTAATTGTTCATATAAAATGATTAATTAGCATGATTTACGACGAAAAGTATCAGAATATGCTATAGTGCTGGCTGGTTTTTGCTTATATTTTTGGAATCTTATGTCTTATCAATGCCCCTTATGTCATCAATCTTTATTGCTCACTCGACAACAATGGCGCTGTGAGAATAATCATCAGTTTGATTGTGCTAAAGAAGGGTATGTTAATTTGATGCCCGTTCAGCATAAAAAATCCAAGGAACCGGGGGATAGCCCAGAGATGATGCAATCAAGAAGAGCATTTTTGGATTCAGGGCATTATCAACCATTACAACAACGGGTTTCGGAATTACTGGAAAAGTATCTGCCAGAAAATGCAGGAAGTTTGCTGGATATAGGATGCGGTGAAGGTTATTACACCGCTGCGGTTGAAGCACAGTTAGGCAAGAGACGTAATCTTAAAATCTATGGGTTAGATGTTGCTAAGATCGCGGTTCGTTATGGCGCTAAGCGCTATCCTGCTGTCAGCTTTTGTGTTGCGTCGAGTCATCGTTTGCCATTTGCCGATAAATCGCTTGCCGGGGTGTTAAGAATTTATGCGCCTTGTAAAGCGGAGGAATTGGCAAGGGTGGTTAAGCCACAGGGAATTGTTTTGACAGTTACTCCCGGTCCTCGCCATCTTTATCAGCTCAAGGAGTTGATTTATCAAAATATTCATCTTCATCCATTGAAGGCAGAACCATTGGAAGGATTTGAATTGATAACCGATGAATCGTTATCTTACCCAATGAAATTAGATGGCGTGCAAGCGTATCATTTATTACAGATGACACCATTTGCCTGGCGAGCAATAGAAGATGTGAAAAAAGAATTGGCAGATAGAGCGCTGTTTGAATGTGAAACTGATTTTATACTGCGGGTCTATCAACGCCTTAATTGATCAAGATTTCAGCCCAAAATATAGTGTTTAACAGATAGATATTTTGGGCTGGTAGAGTTATTTCGCGTACATAAATAATTCGAGATGTTCAAATAAGATATTGAAGCCAATTGCAATCAGAATCAGTCCACCAATAAGCTCAGCGCATTTGCCTAGCAGTGGGCCAATATAACGGCCAATTAATATTCCCAATGTTGCCATAATCATTGTCACCATTCCGATAGCCATCGCAGTGTGTACGATATTGACTTCAAGAAACGCGAGCCCAATACCAATTGCCATTGCATCCAAGCTGGTGGCAATGGCTGTTGTTATCAACACTATTGAGTTATTGCGGCAGGGTGATTCACACTTTTTTTCCTGATTTGCTTTAAAACTCTCTGTTATCATTCTACAACCTAGAACAAATAACAGAGTGAAAGCAATCCAGTGATCCCACTCCATAATATACTGGCTGGCGTAAAGCCCTATCGACCAGCCAATCAATGGGGTACAGGCTTCTACTAAGCCAAATATCAAACCTGTACGGATTGCTTCACGAAAATGTGGTCTATGTAGTGCGGCCCCTTTACAAATTGCAGCAGCAAAGGCATCCATTGAGAGTGCTAAAGCCAGGATAAGGGTTGCGTACATATTCATTAATATAGCCTCGGTTGGGTGTTTCCATATACATATAATCCACCCCCAACCAATGATGGTGTTATATGCAATGGTCTTGCCAACCGAATTAATAGCTATCCCATTAGGCTATTTTTTTGCTATTTTGAGCAACAATAATGCCTGTTAGGATAGCAATAAGGCTACCCGCACCACGTTTATTTTGTAACGAGCGTGTTGATACGGGCTTTTCAGAGAAATTAACTAAATCGTTTCTCTGAAACAGGCTACTCCCCATGACAATTTAAAAGATAGCACAATAATTCAAAAAGGGAAAATAATATTATTTTTAGGGTTAAGGCACGATATTGATAATAATTATCATTATCTGTTTTATAGGGAAAATAAAAGTCAGCGTAAGGCTGACTGTTTATTATTTGCTTTTTTATTTATTATTTTTTCTTATCTATCTGTTTTCGATGAGAAATTTATAAATTCTTTCCAAATCATCAATTTGGCTTACTGATATATATAATTTCTTGTTTTCTAAACCAATAACCAGAATGCCATCTTCAGATAAATTCATAGTTTTTATCCGGTTATAGGAAATAAAGGTATTTACATAGAAGAAACCGTTATTTTTAAAAAATAATTTAGGCGAACGTATATAGGCAATATAAATAGTCATCAAGATAGTAAACAGCAATAAATATGTGGTTAAACGGCTACCATAAGCAGTAATATTATTATAAACAACAATAAGTATCAGGATAATAAAGATGAGTGCATCAATTTTATGTTTTCTTTTTAGCTTTATTTGTAAGTAAGTTTTCCCTTTTAGAAAATTAACCACGAATTCGTCATAAACAGCAAAAGCTAGCATTAGTACGATTAAACCAGCTAATACTATATCATTAAGGCTCATTCCTTATCCTTGCATTGTTATGAAAAAGAAAATATGGGGAGGAGTTCCTCCCCGAATGATATTGTACTAGAGACCAAGGAAACCAAATCTGGCGCCAATAATTCCCAGAATAAAGAAACCAATAATGATCCACAGGGCATTGACTTTATGTCGTAATAACCACATACAAGCAAATGTCAGCAAAAGTGGTACCAAGCCTGGCATCAATTGATCGAGGATATTTTGAACCGTGGTTATTGTCTTTTCACCTGTCTGTTGGTTAGGAATTTCTGATACAACCAGCGGGATATTGACTTTCGTCCATTTATTAACTAATGCCCCCATAACAAATAGACCAAGGATTGACGCTCCTTCCGTCATTTTTTGCAAGAAGCCACCACCCATATCTTGAACGATATTGATCCCTTTCTTATAACCATAAGAGATACCTGAATAGAGAACTAATAGGCGTACTAGATTGAATAAGAAGAAGAACAAGACAGGCCCAAGCCAGCTACCACTCATTGCCAGGCCAGCACCCAAAGCAGCAAATACTGGGCGGACTGTCCCCCAGAAAATAGGGTCACCAACACCGGCCAATGGCCCCATCAGACCGACTTTGATACCGTTAATCGCACCATCATCAATCGTTGCGCCATTAGCACGCTGTTCCTCCATTGCCAGCGTGACACCCAGTACAGGTGCGACGACGTAAGGGTGAGTGTTAAAGAATTCAAGGTGGCGTTTGAGTGCCTGTTTACGCTCATCGGTATTTTCTGGATACAAACGACGAAGAGCTGGCACCATAGAGAAACAGAAACCCAAAGCCTGCATACGTTCAAAGTTCCATGAACCTTGAAATACATTAGAACGGAGAAATACACCACGGATATCACTGGGTGTCAGTTTTTTCTGGTCTGCTGTCTGAGCAGTCGTTTTTGTTGTATCTAACATGTTGCTCATCCTTTTAATCTAATTCGTTATCAAGGTCGTTATTGGTGTGTCCAGAGGTAGCCACTACCTGAGATTTGTTATATTTAGGGCTTAGCTGGATGTACAGCACAGCCATAACAATACCAATAATGCCTAATGCAACCAGGTTAAAATCAGTGAATGCCGCTGTGACGAAACCGAGATAGAAGAAGGGCATTAGGTAACCGGCACGCATCATGTTGATAACCATTGCGTAACCCACAACGACGATCATACCCCCAGCAATGTTCAAGCCATCTGTTACCACTTTTGGAATAGAAGCAAGTAACTGCTGGACTTCGTTGGTACCAACCGATAGTGCAACGATCAGGGCAGGGATGGCGATACGCATAGCCTGGAGCAGTAATGCGGATAGATGGATCAAGCTAATCGCACGCAGGCTGCCACGTTCTGCCGCGTTGTCAGCAGCATGCTGAAAGGCGACTGTGATGGTACGTACAATGATAGTCAGCACTTGCCCTGCTGCTGCCAGTGGAATGGCCAAAGCGATACCTTCACCGATATCACGACCACCCGCGATGACCAGAATCGTTGAGATGATTGATGCTAAGGCCGCATCCGGGGCAATTGCAGCACCGATATTCATCCAGCCAAGAGCGATCATCTCTAGCGTACCACCGATAATGATACCGGTTGTCATGTCACCAAGAATGATCCCGATTAAGGTGCAGGCCACGAGTGGGCGGTGGAATTGAAATTCATCAAGAATGGAATCCATTCCGGCTATACAAGCTACGATGAATATCAATGCAATTTGAACAACGGTAATTTCCATTGTTTGTCTCCTGTAACCAAATTAAATTTGGTGAGAAATTTTTGTCATTGAGTGATTTTTGTCGTTGAGTAATAGTTAAATTGCTCTGTTCTGATTTTCGTTTTTAACCTTCTGGAGTAGATCCATCATTTGTAAGCGGCTGTCACTGGCAACCTTACGGGCTTCAAGTTCAATGCCTCGTTCATTTAGTTTTTGGAAAGCTGCAATATCGGTTTCATCAACGGATATTGCGTTGTTAACTTGCGTTTTTCCCTGACGGAAAGCCATTCCACCAATGTTGACAGAAGTGATATCGACACCATCTTCGATTAAACGCAAAACATCTGTTGGGTTTGTAAACAGCAACATGACACGTTCATTGGCATATTTCGGGTTGTTATAAACGCGAACACATTTTGCAACATCAACAACGTGAGCACTGAGTCCCGGTGGAGCAACTTGTTTTAGCAAGGTGGTACGGACAGTATCAGCAGCAACTTCATCGCTGACGACAATGATCCGTTTGACATTGGTTTCTTTTGTCCAACGTGTAGCAACCTGACCATGAATGAGGCGGTCATCAATTCGAGCCAGTGCAATTTTCATATGACTACCGGTTGATGGTGCAAATGAAGGTGCCGCAACGGATGCCACGGGCTTGGCTGGTTCAGCTTTTTGAGGTTCTTCTGTTTTCAGGGCCCGGATGCCTTCTTTCCCGGTTTCCAGAGCAACAGAAACCAGTTCTGCCAGAGATGGGTCATCATCTCGACACATAAAGGTTTCAACCAGCATTGGAACGTTAACTCCGGTGATGATCTCATAATTCTCTTTATCTACGGCGATACGGCTAGCCGCATTGAATGGACTTCCTCCCCATGTATCGACAAGAAACAGTACACCTTGCGCTGTATTAAGCGTTTCCAGTTTACTGTTGTATTTTTCAAATAAGGTATCGGCATTTTCACCAGGAACGAAGTCAATGTAAGAAACATTTTCTTGCTCTCCAATTAACATCTCTGCGGTATGAAGCAGTTGCTCAGCCGCAGCCCCGTGTGTGCCAATCATAATGGCTATACTCACCTGTTTTCCCCTCTGTTAACAATATAAACGCAGGATTATTACAAAGTTACTGCAATAATTTTGATGAATCATTCCTCCAATAAAAATCTTATTTGTATGAATAGTGACCTTTTATCAATATGATACCTAAATATTTGACTTGATTTAGACTTTATCTCTTATTGACTGAAAAAATCGGCTGTTAGATTAACATTAGAAATACCAGAGGAAAATTGCTGTCAGTCAGAAAAAATGAAATAGATAAAAATGTTAACCACAAAACAATTTAATAAGCTAAAAATCGCAAAATTAATTTATAATTATCTATAATTTGCTTATTGTTAGATATTTATTCTGTTTTCGATAACATCTTATTAGTTTAAAATGGAAAACATATTCATCTTTTTAGATCAAAAGATGATCATTCCACGTTTTGGTCAAAAAATATCCCAACCATAGGGTAGGGATATTTTCATTACAGAAGCATTTACTGATTAAAAAACAAGTTATTTATTTGATTAATCACACTGAACCTTAATTGCTAACCCACCGCGGGATGTTTCACGATATTTAGCGTTCATGTCTTTACCTGTTTCGTACATGGTTTCAATAACTTTATCGAGAGAAACGCGAGGTTCACTGGTACGGCGCAAAGCCATGCGTGCAGCATTGATTGCTTTTACTGACGCAATGGCATTTCGTTCAATACAAGGTACTTGTACCTGGCCTGCTACCGGGTCACAGGTAAGGCCGAGGTTATGTTCCATACCGATTTCAGCCGCAACACAGACCTGTTCAGCGCTGCCACCGAGCAGTTCAGCAAGGCCGGCTGCTGCCATCGAGCAGGCAACGCCTACTTCCCCTTGGCAACCTACTTCAGCTCCAGATATCGATGCATTCATTTTATATAGGATGCCAATAGCGCCAGAAGCCAGGAAATAGCGGATATAGAGCTCTGGTGTTACAGGTTCAATGCAATGGTTGTAATAAGCGAGTACGGCAGGAACAATGCCACAAGCGCCATTGGTTGGTGCGGTAACAACACGCCCACCCGCAGCATTTTCTTCATTGACAGCCAAGGCAAACATATTCACCAAATCCACGACATTCATTGGATCATTAGATAAATTATTTGATGAGGTTAGCATACGATGTAATGCCGCTGCCCGGCGTGGTACACGCAGTGGACCAGGTAAAACCCCTTCGGTGTTCAAACCACGTTCAATACAAGCCTGCATGGTATCCCAGACATCGGCAAAATAGGCATTAATTTCTTCTTTGCTGTGGAGATCCAGTTCGTTTTTCATCATTAAACCGGAAATAGATAACCCGGTTTTATTACAATTCATCAGTAATTCTTTTGCTGAATTGAATGGATATGAAACTGGTTTGGTATCCTGAGAGGGTTTACCAAAGTGTTCTTCATCAACAATAAAACCACCACCAATCGAGTAGTAGGTTTTGCTATAAACTTTTTTGTCCCCCGAGAATGCGTGAATTTGCATGCCGTTTTCATGTAATGACAGATTATCACTTCGGAAAACCATGCCGCTATCACGTGGGAAATCGACTTCATGTAAACCGTTGGCTAGTTTAATACGTTGTGTTTGCTCTACATCACGAATAAAACCGGGGATCGAATCAATATCAACGGTGGCGGGTAAATTACCTGCCAGACCCATGATAATGGCGATATCCGTATGATGACCCTTGCCGGTTAATGAGAGTGAGCCGTAAACATCGACGGCTACACGCGTGATAGAAGGCATTAATCCCTGGTTTACCAGATCGTCGACAAACTGTTTGCCGGCTTTCATCGGGCCAACCGTATGAGAGCTAGATGGGCCAATACCGACCTTAAACATGTCGAAAACGCTAATCACGCCAGACTCCTTAAAAAAGATAGAGATATAGTTATATATATTGAGGTACGCTACTTTACTGTGATTTAGTAGTGTTGATAAGGGAGTTTACAGGTTTTTTTGAATTATGATAGCAACAGCGATAAAGATGAGTAAAAAAAATACAAATTTGTTATCCTTAAATGATTTGGATCAAACCTGAATTTGTTGAGCTAATTGATGAATTATTGTCGCTGTCAATCCCCAAATGAGATGCTGCTGATACCAGTAAAAATAGATACGATGCCGCTGACCACGGCGACTAACGTCAAGATAATGATAACTCGAAAGTGAAAGCGCTTCAGATAGAGGAACTTCGAATATTTTGGCAACTTCCGCCGGGTTGCTGTGGAGGGATAATCCGGGAGGCAATAATCCGACAATAGGCGTCACCAGATAGCCACTGATGCTATTTAAAGGAGCGAGTTGTCCCAGAACCTGAACTTTCTGATGAGGTATGTTAACTTCTTCTTCCGCTTCTCGTAGTGCTGTCGCGATTATTGATTTATCTTTAGGATCAGCAGCCCCCCCTGGAAAGGCGACTTGACCGGCATGTGATCGTAAAGTGGCGGAGCGTCGGGTCAATAATAACGTTGGCTTCGGTTTGCAGATGATTGGTAATAACACCGCAGCATGGCGGTTGTTATCTGAAAGCCGTTTAGGTGGTGGTGGAAGTTGTAACTGAAATCTGTTAACGAAATCAGACAGTGATATCATATTACTTTTATTTTCCCTAGTTGCGGCGAGATACGATTCAACTTATCAAATGTTTCCTGATACTCTTTTTCAGCAATGCTGTCGGCAACGATTCCGCCACCGGCCCAGCAATATATTTTTTCTTTCTCAGTTAAGAGGGTACGAATGTTGATATTGCTGTCCATTGTGCCACAGAAACTAATATAGCCAATTGAACCACAATATCCATGTCGGCGGTGAGGTTCAAGCTCTTCTATTATTTCCATTGCTCTGATTTTAGGCGCTCCGGTAATAGAACCACCGGGAAAGCAGGCACGTAATAAATCCGTAGCATGTTGTTCATTTGGCAGTGTTGCGGTGATTGTGCTAACCAGATGATGAACGGCAGGGAATTGTTCAACTACAAATAATTCAGGAACTTTAACTGACCCCGGTGTGGCTACCCGGTCAATATCATTACGCAATAAATCGACGATCATCAAATTTTCAGCCTGATCTTTTTTCGAGGCTGCCAGTTTTACAGCTTGCAATATGTCCTTTTCTGTATCACTTAAGCGCGGTAATGTTCCCTTAATCGGGCGAGTTTGAATTTGTTTATTTTCCAGGAGTAAAAAACGTTCAGGAGAGACGCTGATAACGCTGTTTTCCGGTAAACGAATAAAGGCGGAAAAAGGTGCGCGGTTGTTCTCATTAAGTTTTATGAATGCTTGCCATTCATCTCCTTGGTAATCAGCGCAAAATCGTTGTGCCAGGTTAACTTGATAACAGTCACCACTTAACAGATAGTGATGAATGCAGTTAATTTTCTCATGATATTGTTTGGCACTCATATTTGATTGCCCCTCACTGGTCAACGTAAAAGCCATTTTTGGCGAAACTGGGTGAGAAGTAAGCCAGTTCAGACGCGTGTCAACATCACTGTAGCTGAATAAAATCACCTCTTTTTTGTGATGATCAACAATTAGCGCCCAGTCATAAATACCTATTGCCATATCTGGAAATGACAGCTCATTTTTGGCTTGTGATGGTAACTCTTCAATATAACGCCCAAGATCATATCCCCATAGACCTAGCGTACCGCCCTGAAATGGCAAATCAGGATCAAGCTTTGCTGTAATATTTAATTTCTCTAGTTGTCTTTTTTTAGCAGGTAAAAGGGATCTTCCTCAGTAATATAGCTATTGCCGTCTTCATTTATTTCAGTTGATTTATTATGACTGAGCAGTGTTATCCGTGGTTCTGCAACCAAAATATCGAACCGGTTATGGGGATGGTTGGCAGCACCAGAATGGAGCAGCATCGCCCAAGACTGATTTGAAATCGGCGCGAAATAGTTGATGGCAGCGTCTGGTTGATAGGGTAATTGCCGTTTTTGTAGTGAAATGCTCATTATATACCCGTTATCTTTCAAGTTGCCTCTTTGTTGGCTGCACTCGCTCACCCCGGTCACATAGTTACCTATGCTCCCGGGGATTCACTCCCTTGCCGTCGCGATGCATCTTGAAATCCATTGGGTATAGTGTTGGTTTAGCAATTGTAATGCAAAAGTTAGTCTTGATTTTAATCCTTACAGATTAACATAGAAATCCATTCCTTACTTGAGTTAAAAATCGCTATACTCTTCGGCATAGATCACTTTATAGAGGTTATTATCATGTTTTCAGAGATGCCAACTTTATCCCATGAGGAACAGCAACGAGCGGTAGAAAAAATTCAGCAATTGATGGTTGAAGGAATGAGCAGTGGCGAAGCGATTGCGTTGGTTGCACAAGAACTTCGTGAGCGGCATCGAGGAAAAGAGCAGGTTAATGTGGTGTTTGATGATGAAAAATCAACATAATTAAATTATTTATTTAACAATAATCACACATTTATTTTACCTGACATGTTAGGTTAGCTCCATATTTAATCTCTTACTTTGAGATATTAACGGGAGGTAGTATGAAAGCATGTCATATCATTAACAGAGTTGGCCTATCAGGTGCTGCACTTTTGCTCACGGTTTCATTCACAGTATCTGCTGTGTCGGAGAACAAACGTGTTGATAAATTTATTTCTTGTGACAATTTAACTAAATCGCAAATTGCCGCTCAAGTAAAGCGTGATTTTCTGCAAAACCGCATTAACCATTGGTCAGAAGATAGAAAGCAATTGGGAACGTCTAAACCAGTGGTATGGGTAAAAGCGGAAAATATCACTGGCGATAAAGATGTATTAAAAATTCCGCTGACTGTTCGTGGTTCTAAGCGTGACAAAGATTACCGAGTTGTCGTTGATTGTCAGCAAAATACGATTAGCTATAGCGAATTGAAATGACATTTTCTGATAGTTATCTCTACCCGTCATTAGACGGATACTAGATTTGGTGTTAGCCAGTAAAGGAAATGTTATGTCAGAATTGAGAAAATTATATCCGGCTTGTGAAGCTTATCGTTCGGGGTATTTGGATACAGGCGACGGTCATCAAATTTATTGGGAATTGTGTGGTAATCCTGTAGGTAAGCCAGCTGTATTTATTCATGGTGGGCCGGGGGGTGGTATTGCCTCTTATCATCGTCGGTTATTCGACCCGAAGAAATATCATGTCATGTTATTTGATCAGCGTGGTTGTGGGCGTTCAAGACCTCATGCCAGTTTGGAAAATAATACCACTTGGCATTTAGTTGAAGATATTGAGCGCTTACGTCAATTGATGGGAGTAGAAAAATGGCTGGTATTTGGTGGTTCGTGGGGTTCAACTTTATCTTTAGTTTACGCCCAGACTCATCCCCAACACGTTTCTGAATTAATTCTTCGGGGAATTTTCTTGCTGAGACCACAAGAGTTGCACTGGTATTATCAGGATGGTGCTTCTAATTTCTTCCCTGACAAATGGCAACGAACGGTATCTATTTTATCGGAAAGGGAACGAAAGGATGTGATCAGAGCATATAATAAGCGGCTGACTAGTAATGATCTTCGGGTGCAATTAGAAGCCGCGCGTCTCTGGAGTTTATGGGAAGGAGAGACGGTAACATTGCTTCCTTCAAATAATGTAGAGTGTTTTACGGAAGATGAGTTTGCTTTGGCATTTGCTCGGATTGAGAACCACTATTTTATCAATGAGGGTTTTATGAATGAGGAGCAGCAACTGTTGAATAATATTGACGTTATACGGGATATTCCGGCAGTTATCATTCATGGCCGATATGATATGGCTTGCCGGGTGCAAAATGCTTGGGATCTGGCGCAGGCATGGCCGGAAGCGGAATTACATATCATTGAAGGAGCAGGGCATTCATTTGATGAGCCGGGTATTTTACATCAGCTTATTAGTGCAACAGATAGGTTTGCAGATCAGTAATTGGATATACCCGTTATCTTTCAAGTTGCCTCTTTGTTGGCTGCACTCACTCACCCCGGTCACATAGTTCTCTATGCTCCCGGGGATTCGTTCCCTTGCCGCCGCGATCCATCTTGAAATCCATAGGGTATATAACCACCGGTTATCCGGTGGTTACCCATTCTTACTGGATGATCAGCGGCCTTTTGGCTCGTAGGGTAAATTGGAAAATTGTTTGGATAATTGGCGATAATGCACTAAACGTTGTTGAAAATATTGCCGCAGATGTTCGGGTTGTTCTTGTTCAACTGTATCAGGAAGTACCGGCATATTGTAACGTTCCTTAAAGGCTACACCAGAAGCTGCCAAATCAACATTCACTTTGTCCATATTCTCTGTAGAAAGTTCGGCCAGATTATGTTTCATCAGTGTCTCTCTCATTCACAAAGTGATAAAACTAATCCAAGCAGGTTTTTCTGGCAAGGGCTGAATTGATTATTTTATAAATATAAATAATATTCATTATCATTAAATATCGAAATTCCTTGATGAAGATTATTTTGTAAATGTGATTCATTTTCATTTAAATATATTAAATGAGATTCATTTTCATTTTTTTATTAAAAAATATATTGATATTTCAATGTGATACTTATTTTTGATTTATTTTTATTATTGGGTTTTATTATTTTAATTTAATTGGCATAATATAGTTCAATTAATAACTGGAGTATCTATTATGTTAAATCAAGAAATGGTTAATAAATTAAATGAGCAGATGAATCTGGAGTTCTATTCTGCGAATTTATATCTGCAAATGAGTGCATGGTGTAGTGAACAAGGGTTACCAGGTGCCGCTGCGTTTTTTAAATCGCACTCTCAGGAAGAGATGCAACATATGCATCGCTTGTTTGAGTATCTGAGTGATACAGGCGCAATGCCACGTTTGGGGCAAATTGATGCACCTTCGGCCGATTATGAATCTATATCTCATGTACTCAATAGAACTTATGAACACGAGAAATTTATTACTGCCGAAATTAATAAACTGGCTCATTTGGCGATAACCGCGCAGGATTATTCTACTTTTAACTTTCTGCAATGGTATGTAGCAGAACAGCATGAAGAAGAGAAATTGTTTAAATCTATCCTTGATAAACTGGATATGGTTGGTGAGGATGGTAAAGCACTTTTCTTATTAGATAAGGATCTGAAAGGTCTGGCTGCTGCAAATCCTGTCTAATGAAATGGAATTAATTAGCCGCAGTAGTCGCAATAACTTTAGGTATTTAAAGTCAATACTGCAGTTTTCCTTTATTTTTGCGCGATAGTTCACAAGACGAAATTCTTATTGTAAGTTATCGCAGATAAAATAACTCTTTTGATATAAAATGATGACAATTTATATCCTATGGATTTCAAGATGCATCGCGACGGCAAGGGAGCGAATCCCCGGGAGCATAGGTAACTATGTGACCGGGGTGAGTGAGTGTAGCCAACAAAGAGGCAACTTGAAAGATGACGGGTATATAGAGATTCATTTGAAAATTAAGAGGTTATTGATGACCATTAGCACAATCCGCTCTTTTGGCCGAAAATTATCTGCTTTAATTGTCCTTTTTGTTGCCATATCTTGCCAGCAAGCTTTGGCTCATGCGCATTTAACAGAACAAATTCCGGCAGAAGATACTACAGTAGAAAATACACCGCAGGTGATCACGCTAAGCTTTTCTGAAGGTATTGAGCTGAGTTTTAGTAAAATAAAAGTGATTGGCCCGGAAAATAAACCCATTAAAACGGGAAAATTGAAGCTTGATCCGGTAACTAATACGAAACTTATTCTTCCTATCGAAGATAAACTGACGACAGGGAGATATGATGTTAACTGGAGCGTGGTCTCTGTTGATGGGCATAAGACTAAAGGTGTCTATAGCTTTACAGTGAAATAATTATGTCTCTAGCGACGCTGTATATTCTTTGTCGCTTCACTCATTTCGTGGCAGTTATGTTAGTGTTTGGTTTTAGCATATTTACTGCCATATTGGTTCCTGAGCGTTTATCTGTTCTGATTGATGTGCGCCTTCGTGTAGGGGTAATTATCAGTACAGTTGTGACATTAGTAACAACAATGGGATGGTTGGCAATTCAATCGGGAATAATGGGTGATGGTTGGCAGGATATTTGTAATCTAGAAATCTGGTTGGCAGTATTGGAAACAACTTTTGGTAAAGTTTGGCAATGGCAAATACTGGTTTCAATAGTTGCTACAGGGTTTTTGTTTATCAGTAAACAAAAAGCCAGAAATATTTTGATGTTAATCAGTTCTGCTGTTTTACTCTCCTGCCATGCCTTTATAGGCCATTCGGTAATGCATGATGGGATAACAGGTGTTTTTTCTCAGATTAATCAGGTAATTCACTTAGTGAGTGTTGGATACTGGTTTGGTGGATTATGGCCGTTTTTGTTATGTTTGCAATTTTTACGGATACAAAATGAATTGGCTATAGGGTTGGATAAACAGATTATGATCTCTATGATGCGTTTTTCCACATATGGTCACGTTGCTGTAACCCTAATTATCATTACTGGTATTATAAGCGGCTTAATTTTGCTACCGAACTGGCCGAAATATAGCGGTAGTGAATATCAATCCATGCTATGGCTGAAGATAGCATTGGTGGTGGGTATGGTGATGCTTGCATTAATTAACCGCTATATCTTGGTTCCTAAACTGAAGCAGCCTGGCCGCTATCAATTGTTAATTATCAATAGTTGGGTTGAAATTATTCTTGGAGCATTAGTTCTATTATGTGTTGCTGTTTTTGCTACTTATCAACCGATTTGATTTTCTTAATTAATTATCTGTCTCAATAGGTGCTGTTGGTATATACCCGTTATCTTTCAAATTGCCTCTTTGTTGGCTGCACTCACTCACCCCGGTCACATAGTTATCTATGCTCCCGGGGATTCGCTCCCTTGCCGTCGCAATGCATCTTGAAATCCATAGGGTATAGTCTATTCTTGACACTAAAATATAGTGAATATGGAAAAAACGGGAGTGTATAGATAGTGTGTGAAAAGATCCATTTCGCTCGCTTTTATATCTACATTGGTAACTATTATGAAACGTTTACTTTTATTATTTTCCTTGTTTTGTCTCTCTTTTCAAAATGTTGCTGCACCGATTGAAACGGTGAGTAAGCTACAATTTGGTGATAAATGGGCATTTACACGGGAAGAGGTGATGTTGGATTGCCGAGCAAATAAGGCTCTGTTTGTGATTAATCCAAGTACGTTAGTGCAATACCCATTGAATGATATAGCCACGGATATGATGAAGGTGGGGAAAGTGAATGCTAAGTCTTTGGATATTATTCTATTGGATGATAGCAAAAATCCGACTCAAAAAATGAGTATAGAGCCATTCCAACAAGCAGCTTTAGCATTGTGCGATAAAAGATAATGTCATTGAGTAAGCGATAGCGTCTATTTTGGCTTAATGGAAGATGTTGTTTTTGATTATTTATTATCCAAAAAGTTGGTAAAATGCAAGTATGTCAGCTACTCTTTAAATTGTAAGTTGTTTTTCGTCTCAATGACACTTTTAGCGCACGGCTCTTAAGAGCCATTTTCCCTAGGCCGAGTAGAGGAGTCAACTCGGCCTCTTTTTGTCACAATTTTTGTGGACATCAGACCACCCTCATAACCCATGCATGTTTTTGTCTATCATAATGCTTTCGGTAGAGAAGAATGTGTTTATCGTTTAGTAAGGCGGGAATACTGGTATGTTCATCCCATCCATCCAACTGCATACAAAGTTCGTGGTCGGAATTACAAGGAATACTAATGGTGATATCGTCCTCTTGGGAAGGTGAAGAGAGAATAGCATCATCAATTTCGTAGCTGGAAATTCTTAATTTTGTCTGGTTCATGATCGCTCCTTAACTTTTAGATAACAGGTAAGACCAGTAGGGCCATCATTGAGAATAGATCAAATAGCTGAGATTTCCAGTAATAATATTTTCTGTGCTGGATAATCGGTAGATGATATTGCTGTTATAATGATCTGTTCTAAAACTTACTCTTGTCATATTGCTTTTTTTATCTCTGTTATTCTTTGACCTTTTATACATTCAGTAGGAAATATTTATTTGGTGTGGTAATAAGGACTCAAAGTGTTGGTGATGGTGTGGTAAATGCAATAATTCTATGGATAACTTGTTTGAATGTTTGGTTTTTTTACTACACCACTAGTCAATTCTCAAATGAAAGGGGCTAATGAGCGATACTGTTATCAGATAATTGATCTTTATAATTGTGTAAAAACTCAATTTGATTTTATTGTATGAGGGCATAGAGGCACTAACAGTGAATCATATTCATACTGGTTGTACCTCTGATAATGTTTTGGTGAAGTAGTGTGATATCTCACTAGCCTTTGCAAGTATTCAATAAATATAATTAAAGAATATCTTATTAAAGACAGTAAAAAATTTACGTCAGTGTGACAGACTGTTAACCTTATTGTTATGGGCACTTGATGTTTTTTTGATATAAAAATAGAGATGCGTTTTGTGAATTTCATCGGATAGGTCAATTATGAATAAAAATGAGTTCTATCGGGAGCTTACGGGAGACCTAAAAGCTCTGTTGTCTGGTGAGTATGACTTAATAGCGACGCTGGCTAATACCAGTGCATTGTTGTATGAACGTTTGCATGACGTTAACTGGGTTGGCTTTTACCTGATTGATGGTAATACGTTGGTGTTAGGGCCATTTCAGGGAAAAGTTGCTTGTGTCAGAATACCTGTTGGCAAGGGGGTATGCGGAACGGCTGTATTGAAAAAGCGTATCCAGCGTGTTGATGATGTTCATGCGTTCCCTGGTCATATCGCCTGTGATGTTGCTAGTAACGCTGAAATTGTGTTGCCGTTGATCGTAAGCGATAGAATTATTGGTGTATTGGATATTGATAGTACGGTCTTTAATAGGTTCGACGAGAAAGACGAATTTGGCTTACAAGCCCTTATTGATGGGCTTTGTGCTCATTTAGAACAGTGCGTTGTGCCGAAATATGTTGAATTGAATGTAACTTAACATATGGATAACGTGGCATTTATCAGCAACGCTATTATAATGACGCCAGTTCATGCCTATGCTGGTTGGCAAAACCGTTGTAATCAGGAAATTTCATGGAAAATCAACCTAAGTTGAATAGTAGTAAAGAGATTATTGCTTTTTTAGCTGAGCGTTTCCCGCTCTGTTTCGTAGCCGAAGGTGAAGCTCGTCCTTTAAAGATCGGTATTTTTCAAGATATCGTTGAACGTATTCAGGACGAAGAGTGTTTAAGTAAAACACAATTGCGTTCCGCCTTGCGTCTGTACACATCAAGTTGGCGTTACCTGTATGGTGTGAAAGAAGGTGCGCAGCGTGTTGACCTTGATGGTAATTCATGCGGTGAATTGGAAGCGGAACACATTGAGCACGCTCTTCAGCAACTGACTGAAGCTAAAGCACGGGTTCAGGCACAGCGTGCAGAGCAAAGAGCTAAAAAACGTGAAGCTGAAAATGTGGCTGCTGGTGAAAAAAATGAACGGCCCACAGCCAAGAAACCAGCTCCTCGTCGCCGCGCTAATAATACTGAGGGGGAAAAACGGCAGCCACCACGCCAGCAAAAGCGCCCTCAGCAAGCACGTAAACCCGTTGCTAAACCTGTTCAACCTGTACCGATTCAGATTGTCGATGTTTCATCGCTGAAAATTGGTCAGGAAATTAAAGTAAGAGTGGGTAAAAGTTCAGTGGATGCTTCTGTGCTTGAAGTCGCCAAAGATGGTGTACGGGTACAATTGCCTTCCGGTTTGGCAATGATTGTACGCGCAGAACATTTACAGTTCTGATACGGAGGCCGACCTGGGCATGAACAAATTCGTCAAACTGGCTTTTGTCTTAGGTGTTTCAATTTTTGGTACTTGTTATGCAAATACAAACAGTCCAGTGGCTGTTCCTGTTGGTATTGAACAATTACCTATATTGAAGCAAGAGCCTCAGCATTCAACAGTTAGCGAGCGGGTAACATCCCGCTTCACTCGTTCTCATTATCGCCAATTTGATTTAGATGGTGATTTTTCGGCAAAAATATTTGACCGCTATCTTAATATACTGGATTACAGCCATAACATATTATTAGCGTCAGATGTTGCTCAGTATGCCGATAAGAAAAAGTTGTTAGGCAAGGAGTTGGAAAATGGGAATCTGGAAATTCCGTATGACTTGTTTAATTTGTTACAGAAACGTCGCTTTGAGCGTTATCAGTACGCTTTATCGCGTCTTGAACAACCAATGAATTTTGATGGTAACGATACAATTGATGTTGATCGTTCCAAAGCCCCTTGGCCACAGAGTGTGGAAGAGCTAAATAAACTTTGGGATGCTAAAGTTAAATATGATTGGCTCAACCTCAAGCTCAGCGGCAAAGAGGACAAGAAAATCAAAGAGATGCTCACCAAACGCTATCAATCCGCGTTAAAACGTCTGACACAAAGCCAGAGTGAAGATGTTTTCCAATTGATTATGACTGCGTTTGCCCGTGAAATTGATCCTCATACTAATTATCTTTCACCACGCAATACTGAACAGTTTAACTCAGAAATGAGTCTTTCCCTGGAAGGGATTGGTGCTGTTTTGCAAATAGATGATGACTACACGGTCATAAATTCTTTGGTTGCTGGTGGACCTGCCGCCAAAAGCAAAGCATTAAACGTGGGTGATAAGATTATCGGTGTTGCCCAGTCAGGAAAGGCTATGGTGGATATTATTGGCTGGCGTCTGGATGATGTGGTTGCGCTGATTAAAGGTCCTAAAGGGAGTAAAGTGCGGCTTGAGGTTATTTCTGATACCAAAGGAGCAAAACCGCGTACTGTTATTTTAACTCGCGAACAGATCCGTTTGGAAGATCGGGCTGTGAAGATGTCAGTTAAGACAATGGGTCAGGAAAAAGTGGGCGTGCTTGATATCCCGGGTTTTTATGTTGGTTTGACTGATAATGTTAAAACTCAATTACAAAAACTGACCAAACAGCATGTCAGTGCTATTGTCATTGATTTGCGTAGCAATGGTGGTGGTGCGCTGACAGAAGCGGTTTCTTTATCAGGCTTGTTTCTCCCAAGTGGCCCGATTGTCCAGGTTAGAGATAATAATGGGAAAATTCGTCAGGATTCTGATACTGATGAAGTGGTGTACTATAAAGGACCTTTGGTTGTTCTGGTAGACCATTTTAGTGCTTCTGCTTCTGAAATTTTTGCCGCAGCAATGCAGGATTATGGGCGAGCGTTGATTGTTGGTGAACCGACTTTTGGTAAAGGTACAGTTCAGCAATATCGTTCTTTGAGTCGTATTTACGATCAAATGATGCGTCCTGATTGGCCATCACTGGGATCTGTTCAATATACGATTCAGAAGTTTTATCGTGTCAATGGCGGTAGTACTCAGCGTAAAGGGGTTACTCCTGATATCGTAATGCCTACGGGGGTTGATCCGGCAGAAACCGGGGAAAGTTTCGAAGATAATGCTTTGCCTTGGGATAGCATTCCTCCTGCCCATTATACAGGGTCTAAAATTATTGCTGCATTGGTTCCTCAGTTGAATGTTGCTCACAATGCCCGCATTACAACTGATCCAGAATTCAAGTATATCAATGAGGATATTGCTCACTATAAAGCGCTGAAAGAGCATAAAAATATTGTTTCTCTGAACTATGTACAAAGAGAGAAAGAGAATAAAGAAGCGGATGCTCTGAAGTTGAATCGCATAAATGATCGCTTTAAACGCGAGGGTAAAAAACCGTTAACTTCACTGGATGATTTGCCTAAAGATTATCAGGGGCCGGATCCCTATCTTGATGAGTCAGTGAAGATTGCACTTGATTTAGCGCACCAACCTGCTGAGAAAATGTTGGCTAAGTCTAAGTAAAATAATGGGTTAAAGCCTGTTAATGATTAATGCCCAATATCGTTCGCTTGGGATGTTTTGAGTGAATGGTATATTGGGCTACCAGTAATATAAACAGTCTCTTGAAGGTGTTTTTTCTTTTCAGGAAGGATGAATTATTTCACATTTTCTCAGTATTACCAGGTATTGGCGTATTTTGTTTAACCAATTGGTGTTAGGCTAATGTGGTTTTTTTCATGATTTTGTAAAGTTATGTTGGTTTTATCGCTTAACAGGCTAAAAGCCTTGAATATAGTAAGAACAGCCTTATTTATAGAGTAGTTCTGAAAGTGCATTGATTATTAATAAAGGAAGCCGGTTTTTATGATGCGAATTGTTTTGTTCCTCCTCACTAACCTCGCTGTTATGTTGGTGTTCGGGATAATACTTTCTTTGACAGGAATTCAGGGGAGTAGTGTACAAGGTTTGATGATTATGGCTGGTCTGTTCGGATTCGGTGGGGCGTTTGTTTCCCTGTTGATGTCCAAATGGATGGCCCTGCGTTCTGTGGGTGCCCAGGTCATAGAACAGCCAGCAAATGAAGTTGAACATTGGTTAGTTGAAACTGTTCGCCGTCAAGCGGAACAAGTCAATATTGCCATGCCCCAGGTTGCGATTTATGCCGCGCCTGATATTAACGCATTCGCTACCGGAGCGCGTCGTAATGCTTCTCTGGTTGCTGTCAGCACCGGTCTATTGGATAACATGAGTAGGGCAGAAGCAGAAGCTGTTATTGCTCATGAGATTAGTCATATTGCTAATGGTGATATGGTGACGATGACCTTGTTGCAAGGGATAGTAAATACTTTCGTTATCTTTATTTCCCGTCTACTGGCTCAAGCTGTATCAAGTTTCCTGTCTGGCAACAGTGATGAGGAAGAGAGTAACTCCTCGGGCAATCCTATTGTTTACATGGTTGTTTCAATGGTGTTGGAAATAGTATTTGGTATTCTGGCGAGCATTATCACAATGTGGTTCTCACGTTATCGCGAATTCCATGCAGATGCAGGTTCTGCCAAGTTGGTCGGTCGTGAGAAAATGATCGCTGCTTTACAGCGCCTGAAAACCAGTTATGAACCGCAGGAAGAAGGCAGTATGATGGCGTTCTGTATTAATGGTAAGTCAAAAACATTCAGTGAGCTGTTCATGTCTCACCCACCATTGGACAAACGTATTGAAGCACTGCGTAGTGGACAGTACCTGAATAAATAATATTGTGAATAAAATAAAAAGCCGGGGAATCAATTCCGGCTTTTTTACAGTTTTTGAAGTTTAAATTATAGTTGACTTAATTCAACGTGTTCTTCCTGATCGAAGATAGTTTTATCAGTTTGTCCCATCAGTTGGCTGGTAATAGTGCCAGCAGTTATTGAACCACTTACATTCAGTGCCGTACGGCCCATATCAATGAGAGGCTCAACAGAAATCAATAAAGCAATCAACGTTACAGGTAGTCCCATTGCGGGTAAGACAATCAGTGCTGCAAACGTAGCACCGCCGCCCACACCAGCAACGCCAGCAGAGCTGATAGTGACAATGCCAATGAGTGTTGCAATCCACATTGGGTCGAGTGGGTTTATGCCTACTGTTGGAGCAACCATTGCGGCCAACATGGCGGGATAAATTCCGGCACAGCCATTCTGACCAATTGTTGCTCCAAAAGATGCTGAAAAGCTGGCGATTGATTCTGGTACGCCAATACGGAGTGTCTGGGTTTCGACATTCAGTGGAATACTGGCAGCACTGGAACGGCTGGTGAATGCAAAAGTCAACACTGGCCAAGTTTTTTTGAAAAATCTAAGTGGATTGATGCCGAAGAGAGAAAGTAGAAACCCATGAGCAACAAATACTAGTGCTAGTGCAATGTAGGATGCGATAACAAAGGTTCCCAGTTTTGCAATTTCATGGATATTAGAGTTGGCGACAACTTTGGTCATCAGGGCCATAACACCATACGGCGTTAAGCGCATAACCAGACGAACCAGTTTCATTACCCATGCCTGTATAGTGTCGATAGCGACTAATATGCGTTCACCCCTCTCATGATCATCTTTCAACATTTGCAGGGCCGCGATACCTAAGAAGGTTGCGAAAATAACAACGCTGATAACAGAAGTTGGGTTAGCGCCGGTTAAATCTGCGAACGGATTTTTAGGAATAAAAGATAAAATCAATTGTGGTACAGATAAATCAGAGACTTTGCTGACATAGTTGTTTTCGATAGCAGACAGACGTGTTGTTTCTTGGGGACCTTGAATCAGACCTTCAGCAGTCAGGCCGAACAGGTTGATAATCATGATACCGATAAGTGCTGCAATCATTGTAGTGAATAACAACGTTCCGATAGTCAGAAAGCTGATTTTTCCCAGAGAAGATGCTTTGTGTAGTTTGGCGACTGCACTCAAAATAGAGGCAAATATCAGAGGCATAATGACCATTTGTAGAAGTTGTACGTAGCCATTACCTACAATGTTGAACCATGATATGGATTCCTTCACTATGGTATTATCAGAACCATAAATCAGTTGCAGTGCTAAGCCAAAAGTAATGCCAATGGCAAGGCCCGCAAAAACCTTTTTCGACAGATTCCATTGCCGTGAACTGGCTTTTGACAATAGCAAAAGCAGTGCTACGAAGACGAGCACATTCGAAATGAGTGGTAAATTCATCCCCAAACTCCAGAATTCAATTTAGTTAAGTCATAAGCTGTATCGAATCGTGTAGGTTTGCAAACGAACACATTACAACAAGCAGTTGGGGAATATAGTACCAGCTTAAACTATTCTCATTTATAACTATATAGAATTTAATATAATTAATGTGACTTTTAAGATTTATTTTTAGTCAATTAGAGCATTAGAAATAGAGATCTTTGATGCGATTTATATAAAAAAGTATAGAATATTCAATATCTTCTGGTAGAAAAATGGCAATGACAATTAATAAGGCAGAAATAAACCTTTCTGCTTTCTTATTTCCTTGCTTGCCAAGCACAGGTAGACAGAAACGTATTTTGATTGGCCATAATAACGGCACACCAGCAGGTGTTAGCATATCTGCAACCAGATGGCTCAAATAGCCAACAATCATGGCATGGAAAAAATCAGTTGGAATTAGCCACTCTTCGGGTATTTTTAGCCAAAATAAAGTAATCCCTAATATGAGAGCAAGTAAACTGTGAGTAAAGCCTCTATGACCGCAGAGTTTGGCAATAGGAATGGAGATAAATCTGAATAATCTACCCAGGGTTGAATTAGGGTGATCGATGTCGGGTAACAAGGCAGTAAGCAGTACCCCTGGTAGCATATGCAACCAGTCTCCATAAGCTATCTCTGGTGTTATCTCTAGCTTATGTGCCAAGATAATGCTGGCAACTGAAAATAAAAGATGCCCTTCTGCGGTCATAAATTCCTCTGACTAATAACTGTCTATCCATACAGTCGGCGAAGTATAGAGGGTTTTATGTGGGTAAGATAGAGGGTGAAAAGCAAAAATATCTTATTTATTAATATATGACGTTAATATTTAATTAGATTTTTGTTTGGCAGAATAAGACATAAGCGCCACGACTACTATGTGAACAATAAGAAGCTGCCATCGGCATAAATGATGGCAGCTAAAGTTATAATCAGGTGATGTTCATGACAGTGAGTTGCTCGAGAGAATGTAGTTTAATATCTGCGAGAACCCAACTTGGGTCATCAAAGTGATGAGCGGATGGCACAACGATTGAACGCATTCTTGCAGCTTTTGTTGCTATCATTCCATTGAATGAATCTTCCAGGGCCACACAATTTATCGGAGCGACATCCAATTGCTCAGCAGCGCGCAAATAAACTTCGGGATTGGGTTTACTATGAGGTAAGTTGGCAGCAGAAACGACAGTATCAAAATAGTGATTAAGGCTGAACATTTCGAGTACTTGTTCCAACATATATTGTGGAGAAGCTGAGGCTAGGCCGATTTTTAGTCCTTGTTTGCGGCAAAGGTTTAAAGCATATTCAACACCTGGGAGTAAAGGACGGTTTTCTTTTACCAAATCGATAACATGGTCGGTAATTCGCTGTTCCACGTCTGATTTTGATGCCCCTTGCCAGGGAGAAGCCTGATACCAAAGTTCCACAACTTGGTCAATTCGCAATCCAAGAGTATCTGGTAGTTTTTCTGCTAAAGAGAAATCCAGACCTAATTCACTAAATACTTCTTTTTCTCCTTGGGTCCAATAGGGTTCAGAGTCAATCAGTAAGCCGTCCATATCGAAAATGGCTGCTTTTATTGGTAAATGAAAAGACATTTAAGTATCTCTCTTTGGTCAGACAGTTAGCGAAAGCTGATTGTAACAATCTCAGTAGGTGAAATCTTTTCCTGATCGGGAACATGGTAAGAAATGCTTAGTTAATTAAATATAAAGTTAAATTTGGTGATTGATGGGCTATGATTAGCCAAAAATAAAATCTGCTTATTGTTATGAGGGGTATCGATGACTTACCAAAAAGCCGGATACATCGCTATTATTAAGCGAGTTTTAGGTTGGGTGATTTTTGTTCCGGCACTTTTATCGACCATTGTTTCTGTGATTAATCTTGCCTGGCTGCACGGTATTAAAGGTGATGGTATCAATGCTGTTTTGAATGATTTCCTGAAAATGATGGCTGAAATGGTGCGTTTTAATACCCCATTTCTGGATTTCTTCTGGAAAAACTCACCAACACCTGATCGTCTGGCTGGTTTTACCGGATCAACGCTTGGTTTCCTGATTATCTATTTTCTTATTTTTTTCGGCCTTGCTATGAGTGCGTCAGGTCAACGGATATACAGACAAGTGAAGTTTATACGAGAAAACATTGAAGATCAGCTTATTATTGAAAAAGCTAAAGGCAATGATGGCCTGACGAGAGAACAGATTGAATTAAAAATTAAACTTCCTCGTCATACACTGTTCAGTCAGATTTATATCTTATATATTTCACCGGTAATTATCGGTGGAATTTTTTATTTTCTATTGAAAATCTTAGGCTGGTAGATTCTCCGGTTGGCTATAGCTGCGGAATAAGTATTTTCGCAGCCTGATTACCCATCTATTGGCTATTTTCAGTCAAAATATTATCGAGAATATTTTGAACCGCAATAAGATTATCACCACCAAATAGATTACTCCGGTTAAGCAAATAATAGAGCTGATACACAGGTTGCCGTTCAATAAAGTTGGCAGGGAGTGGCCATATGCTCTGATAGCCATCAAAAATTTGCATTGGTAAGTCAGGGTATAACGGTAACATAGCGAAATCACATTCACGATCTCCCCAATAACAGGCTGGGTCGAAGGCAACGGCTTGGTCATCTAGTGAAGCACAATTAGCTGGCCAGAGATCGCCATGTAACAGAGAGGGTTGTGGCTGATGGTGTTGAAGTTTGTTACTTATAGCTTGAACGATATTATCAATATCACCAAATATCATGTTTTTTTCTGCTGCGATTTGTAATTGCCAACCAACCCGCTTTTCCGCATAAAATTGGTGCCAACGTCGTTGCCAGCCATTAGGTTGTGGAGTTGTTGCCAGCATATTGTCAAAGTCAAAGCCGAATTGAGGTTGCTCACTCCATTGATGAAGTTTTGCCAGTTGTTGACCGAAGCAATAGGCACTGTGAGGGTCGAAAGATTTTAAAGGCAGAAATTCAAGCAATAGAAAGCTATGGTCACGGGTGTTGCCAATACCATAAACAGTTGGAACACGGATAGTTTGGCTGCGTGCCAGGAGTTCAAGCTGTTCTGATTCTGCTTTGAAGACAGGGAGCATCTCGCGCAGATTTGATTTGACAAAAACTTGTCGTTTTCCATGTGTGACTCGCCAAGCTTGGTGGATGTCCCCTCCGGCTAACTCAGTTTTATCGTGAATTTCAGCAACACCGAAATGTTCGTTTAACAAACGATTTACTGTCTGCCACATGGTTCACCTCTCTATGTCGTCAATTACTTTATGAACAATTATAGTCAGAGAAAACATATGATCAGGTAAAAAAGATGATTAACAGGGTTATATCTCAAAACAGATATAACCCTTTTTGTTATTGATTGGGTTCGTTAGAGATTTGTAGGGCTGCTTGATACGTTTTACGTTTGGATTTTGTTCTTACAAGTTTTATCTGACTGTAAGCCAGTGCCAGTGTAAAGAAGATAGCCTGAACAATAACAATGCATGGCCCCGTTGCACCATCAATGTGGAAACTGACCAGAGTACCCAGGACACAGGAACTGACTGATGCAATGATAGCGACAATTAACATTCGGTCAAAACTGCGGCATAACATGAAAGCGATGATTCCCGGTGATATCAACATTGCGATAACCAAAATCATTCCCACGGCTTGCAGGGAAGCGACAATGGTCATTGACAATAGACAAAGTAAACCGTAATGCAAAAGCTTAACAGGTAATCCCACTACGCGTGCTTGGTTTGGATCGAAGCAGTAAAGCATGAAGTCTTTGCGCTTTAGCAGTACTACCGCCATAGTGATACAGGTAATCCATAATGTTTGATTCAATTCATCTTTAGTGATCCCTAGAATATTTCCGAACAGAATATGAGTGAGATGTTGGTCAGTGTCTATTCGGGCAAAAAGAACTAAACCAAAGGCAAACATGCCTGAAAAGACAATTCCCATGACAGTATCTTCTTTTATCCGGCTATGTTCTTTCAAATATCCTGTTGCAACAGCACAAAAGATACCGGAAAAGAATGCGCCAATAGCCAGCGGTATACCAGCAGCGAAAGCTAGTACAATGCCTGGTAATACAGCGTGAGAGATGGCATCACCCATTAACGACCAGCCCTTAAGAACCAGATAACAAGAGAGTATTGCACATACCGCGCCTGTTACAATAGCAGCAAATACCGCCCGTTGCATAAATGGAAACATAAACGGCTCAGTGATTAACTGTGTCAACTCATTCATAATTGTGTTGTCTCCTGAGCCAAGGCTGAGGATTCTTTTCTGGCACGTATACGTGAAGCGAATAGCCCATGCTTTGGTGCAAAGAAGAATGCGAGTAGGAAAATAACGGTTTGCAGCGTGACAATGACACCACCAGTAGCGCCGTTAAGGAAAAAGCTTAGGTAAGCGCCAAATGCACTGGTCAGGGAACCAATAGTAACGGCAATGATCAGCAGGTGCTTAAAACGATCTGTTAATAAGTAAGCTGTTGCGCCTGGAGTGACAACCATTGCAATCACCAGAATAGCGCCGACAGTTTGTAAAGCTGCGACAGTACAAGCACTCAACAAAGTAAAAAAAATGATTTTCATCCGCAAGGGGGATAAGCCGATAGAGCGAGCATGCGTTTCATCAAAAAATACAATTAGCAAATCTTTCCAGATAAACATGAGCACGATAAATGAAATCGCAATAATGATTTCAACTTGGAGAACATCTTCATCAGCGATGCCAAGGATATTGCCGAAAATAATGGTTTGTACGTTAACCGATGTAGGATTGAGGGAAACGATTAATAAGCCGACCGCAAAGAAAGTGGAAAAAATGAACCCGATTACTGCATCTTCACGTAAGCGAGTGATATGACGAACTAAAGTCATAGACAGAGCTGCCAGCATTCCGGTAAAAAAAGCACCACCTGCATAAGGAAGACCTAGCGCATAAGCACCAGCGACGCCAGGCACAACTGAGTGAGAGAGCGCGTCTCCCATCAATGACCAGCCTTTTAACATCAGGTAGGAAGAAAGGAAGGCACAGACGGCACCGACGATGGCACTAACCCAGATGGCTTTTACCATGTAATTGTAGTGAAAAGGTTGCAGCAAAAGCTCTGTCATGATTGACGCTTCTCCTTATGCTGACCTTGCCTTGGCGGAACATGATGATCATGACCATAAAATACGGCTGCGCGTTCATCATCAGTAATAACAGTCAAGGAGCGTGGATCATCATCATCATGTAATTCCGGACCGGATAGATTAATATGACGAAGTACTCCACCAAAAGTCATCTCTAAATTTTTTTGGGTGAACGTTGTTTCTGTTGGGCCACTTGCTAGAACCGTTCGGTTGATTAGGATAACATGATCGCAGAATTCAGGCACGCTACCGAGGTTATGTGTAGAAACCAGAACCAGATGGCCCTCATCACGTAAATCACACAACAGGTCAATGATGGCATTCTCTGTTTTTACATCAACACCAGTAAAAGGTTCATCTAGTAATAGAACTTTACCTTCCTGAGCCAGAGCCCTTGCAAGAAAAACCCGTTTTTTTTGTCCGCCTGAGAGTTCGCCAATCTGTCGGTTGCGTAGGGCCGTTAAGCCGACACGTTCAAGTGCTTTATCAACAGCTTGGTGATCTATTTTACTTGGGATTCTCAGGAATCCCATTTTCCCATAGCGGCCCATCATAACGACATCAGAAACCAATACTGGAAAGTTCCAGTCGACTTCTTCTGTTTGAGGGACATATGCAATAATATTTTTCTTCAACGCATTTTTGACTGGCATATCACTCAGAGTTACTTTTCCCTGAGATGGGCTTACCAGTCCCATGATAGTCTTAAACAATGTGGATTTACCACTACCGTTAATGCCCACCAACGCACAAATAGTTCCACCGGTGATAGAAAAACTTGCATCATAAATAGCTGTGTGACCGTTGTTATAAGTCACAGTGGCGTCATCAACGACTAAATGAGGACGTTCAAACAGTATATTGCTATTCATTGATTAAATCCTTTTGCGATTGTATCTACAGTTTTGTTCAGTAAATCAATGTAAGTTGGTACCGGGCCAGTACTGCCGGAGAGTGAATCTACATAAAGAACGCCACCATAACGGGCGTCTGTTTCTTTACTGACTTGTTTTGCGGGTTTATCTGAAATTGTACTTTCGCTAAATACAACTGGGATTTTGTTTGCTCTTACAGTATCAATGACATGACGAACTTGTTGTGGTGAACCTTGTTCTTCCGCATTAATTGGCCATAGATAAACTTCCTTGAATTGGTAATCTTTAGCTAAATAACTAAAAGCCCCTTCACTGGTGACTAACCAACGTTGATCCTGTGGAATACGAGAAAGACGTTCTCTCAGTGGAGAATCCAGTTGGGCGATTTTTTCAGCATAGGCTTTGGCATTCTTATTATAAATTTCTGTATTTTCAGGATCGTATTTCACAAATGCTTGGCGAATATTCTCAATATAGATTAAAGCATTTGTGGGTGACATCCAAGCGTGAGGATTAGGGTTCCCGTTGTAAGGCCCTTCACGGATAGGTAGTGGTTCAATGCCGTCAGTAATGACAACGGCAGGTACATCTTTAAGGTTTTCAAAGAAGCGTTCAAACCAGCGTTCTAGATTTAGCCCATTCCAAAGGATCAAATCAGCATGTTGAGATTTTATAATATCTTTGGGGGTGGGTTGGTAATCATGGATTTCGGCACCAGGTTTAGTAATTGATTCAACAATCGCCGCATCACCTGCTACGTTTTGTGCAATATCTTGGATAATAGTAAAGGTCGTGACAACTTTAAATTGTTTGGCGGCGGATACCTGATGACTAAATAGAATTACAGATAAGAGAATCAACATAATTCCCAGAACAGGAGGAGAAAGTAAAAGCAGAGAAAGTTTTTTCTTCATAAATTCAAACCTTACTTGTTATAAGTATATGATAACGATTATCAATATCATTTAAGTAAAGTCAAGATGATAAAATTTGGAAACAGCGATTGTCGCAATAGTCATTCCATATGATATGAACACGAATACAGTGAAAAGTTAAGTAAAAATATTTTTAGATCGTAAACGAAATTGTATATGCTGCGCTGTAGCAAAATTTGATCCAGAGGATTATAGGGTGAAATTAAGACTGAGCTTTATGGCACTGGTCGTGCTGTTAGTCGTCGGTTGTGCTGAGAGAAATGTTCAGCAAACAAATGTTGGTAAACAGTCCGGTCAGCAACGTATGCTTAGCAATACTGCCAACGCAGCTAGAATTTCTTCTTTCCCGCCGACGCCTTTTGATACCTTTATTCAACAGGCATCCAATCGGTACGGCGTTGATGAAACTCTGATCAGAGCGATTATTCAAGTTGAATCCGGTTTTCGTCCTAATGCAGTCAGTAAATCGAATGCAATTGGTCTTATGCAAATTAAAGCATCGACAGCAGGGCGGGATGTGTATCGACAGAAAGGGCGTTCTGGTCAGCCAACAACTCGTGAGTTGAAAGATCCTAAAACTAATATTGATCTTGGCACTGCTTATATCAGTATCTTGAAGGAGCAACATCTGGCAGGTATTGATAACCCTGAGACTCTCCACTACGCCACTATTGTTGCCTACGTAAATGGTGCGGGTGCTCTTTTGCGTACTTTTAATGCAGATCGTCAATTAGCTGTCAATAAAATAAACAGCATGACACCGGATGAGTTTTATCGGTATGTTCAGGATAATCATCCAGCACCTCAGGCTCCACGCTATTTGTGGAAGGTGAAAAAGGCTTATCGTTAACAACAAGCCGCCCGTGGCAATTTGCGTCGCGAGTTCGCCAGAGCGGATAGCAACCCGCAAGTACCGGCATTAACCCCACGCCATCTGGCGTATGTGATTTATACCTCCGGCTCGACCAGCATACCAAAGGGGTGATGGTCGAACATATTTTAGTCTGTTAGAGAATAATGAGGATAAAGTCGTTTTGGTTCAGGCTTTAAATATGGTGTTGGCAGAGGGTTGTAACGAAGAGGTTCAGTAATGGCTTAAATAGACTAAAACGATCCTGTATCCGTATGATAATCTGGCATATATAACTTATGCCGGGTTTTTCTATATATGTCTTGATTAGATGGATTCGACTAATAAATGCAAATGATTTTACCCATACTAAACATCGCCGTGACCTGACTGGTTGTTGGTGGTATATTTTCGCGATGTTTCGGTATTGAAGGTAGTCACTTTTTACATTGTGTACCAATTTTAGTACCAAACTTTAATGGATTGACGAGATAATAATTTAAATCGTTATTTTAGTTGAATATCAAACTCCTTCAAGTGACCTTTCGTGTGGGTCACCACTGTAGATAAGGATTTTAAATGCCTGTTGTTACTCTTCCTGACGGTAGCCAACGCCAGTTTGACCATGCCGTTTCTGTAATGGATGTTGCCTGTGATATTGGTCCGGGTTTAGCGAAAGCATGTATTGCTGGCCGCGTAAATGGTGAGCTAGTGGATGCTTGTGAATTAATCGATTCAGATGCCAATCTTGCCATCATCACCAGTAAAGATGATGCAGGGCTGGAAATTATCCGCCATTCATGCGCTCATCTGTTAGGCCATGCAATTAAACAATTATGGCCAGATACTAAAATGGCTATCGGTCCAATTATTGATAATGGTTTTTACTATGATGTTGATCTTGGTCGTGCTCTGACGCAGGAAGATATTGAACTGCTTGAAAAGCGGATGTTGGAACTTGCCAAAAAAGACTATGACGTCATCAAGAAAAAAGTGAACTGGCAAGAAGCTCGTGATACCTTCGTTGCTCGTGGTGAGGATTATAAAGTACAAATTTTGGATGAAAACATCAGTCGAGATGATCGTCCTGGTCTCTATAATCATGAAGAATATATTGATATGTGCCGTGGCCCACATGTGCCAAATATGCGTTTCTGCCATCATTTTAAATTGCAGAAAGTCGCAGGGGCATATTGGCGTGGTGATAGCAACAATAAAATGTTGCAGCGGATATACGGTACTGCGTGGGCTGATAAGAAACAGCTCAATACTTATCTGCAACGTTTGGAAGAAGCGGCCAAACGTGACCATCGTAAAATTGGTAAACAATTAGATCTTTACCACATGCAGGAAGAAGCTCCAGGTATGGCATTCTGGCATAATGATGGTTGGACTATTTTCCGTGAGCTGGAAACTTTTGTCCGGACCAAACTGAAAGAATATCAATATCAGGAAGTTAAAGGTCCGTTTATGATGGACCGTGTCATGTGGGAGAGAACGGGTCACTGGGAAAACTACGGTGAGCATATGTTTACCACTTCTTCAGAGAACCGTGAATATTGCGTTAAGCCGATGAACTGCCCAGGGCATATTCAGATTTTTAACCAAGGCTTAAAATCTTACCGTGATTTACCGTTACGTATGGCTGAGTTCGGTAGTTGTCACCGTAATGAACCATCAGGGGCATTACATGGTTTGATGCGGGTTCGTGGTTTTACTCAGGATGATGCTCATATCTTCTGTACAGAAGAGCAAATTCACCGGGAAGTCAGCAATTGCATTAAGATGGTGTATGACGTTTACAGCACTTTTGGTTTTGAAAAGATCATAGTTAAGCTGTCAACCCGCCCGGAAAAGCGCATTGGTACTGAAGAACAATGGAATCAAGCGGAAGACGCTTTGGCGGCAGCACTACAAGAAAATGGCGTGCAATTTGAATATCAGCCAGGTGAAGGTGCCTTCTACGGACCGAAAATTGAATTTACTTTGCATGATTGTTTGGATCGTGCGTGGCAATGTGGTACTGTGCAACTCGATTTTTCACTACCAGGTCGTTTGAATGCATCCTACGTAGGTGAAAATAATGAACGTAAAGTTCCTGTAATGATTCACCGTGCGGTTCTGGGTTCACTGGAACGGTTTATCGGCATCCTAACTGAGGAGTATGCGGGTTTCTTCCCAACATGGATTGCCCCGCAGCAGGTAGTGGTGATGAATATCACCGATAGCCAGGCTGATTATGTACAGGAATTAGTAAAAAAGTTTCAAGATGCTGGCATTCGTGCAAAAGCAGACTTGAGAAACGAGAAGATTGGCTTTAAAATCCGTGAACACACTCTACGTCGTGTTCCCTACATGCTTGTCTGTGGTGAAAAAGAGGTCGAATCAGGGAAAGTTTCCGTTCGTACCCGCCGTGGTAAAGATTTGGGTAGCATTGATGTTAACGAGTTCATCGAAAAACTGCTTATAGAAATACGCAGTCGTAATCTTCATCAATTGGAGGAATAAGGTATTAAAGGCGGAAAAAGAATTCAAACAGCGCGTCCTAATCGCATTAATGGAGAAATTCGCGCTTCTGAAGTTCGTTTAACAGGTTTAGATGGCGAACAGATTGGCATTGTCAGTCTGAGGGAAGCTCTTGAAAAAGCTGAGGAAGCGGGTGTTGATTTAGTTGAAATCAGCCCGAATGCCGAGCCGCCGGTTTGCCGTATTATGGATTACGGCAAGTTCCTCTATGAGAAGAGTAAGTCGATCAAAGAGCAGAAGAAAAAACAAAAAGTTATTCAGGTTAAGGAAATTAAATTCCGTCCTGGTACAGATGAAGGCGACTATCAGGTCAAACTACGCAACCTGGTTCGTTTTCTGGAAGATGGCGATAAAGCCAAAATCACCCTGCGTTTCCGTGGGCGTGAAATGGCACACCAACAGATTGGTATCGAAATGCTTAACCGCATTCGCGACGATCTGGATGAATTGGCGGTAGTCGAATCCTTCCCTTCGAAGATTGAAGGCCGTCAGATGATAATGGTGCTCGCTCCTAAGAAGAAATAGTTAGGCAATCAAGTAATAAGCTCCAGTCGGTTCATCTGGTTGGGGCTTGTTCGCCTGATTAATTCATTGTAATTCACAATGCGAAGTGGAAATTAAAATGCCAAAGATTAAAACAGTACGCGGCGCCGCTAAACGTTTTAAAAAAACTGCAAGTGGCGGTTTTAAGCGTAAGCGCGCTAACCTTCGTCACATTCTGACTAAGAAATCAACCAAGCGTAAACGTCATTTACGTCCAAAGGGCATGGTCTCCAAAGGTGATCTGGGCCTGGTTGTTGCTTGCTTGCCGTACGCATAAGCAATTTTTAGATTAGAACTCAGAGACGATAGGAGAAGTATATGGCTCGCGTAAAACGTGGTGTTGTCGCCCGTGCACGTCACAAGAAAATTTTAAAGCAAGCGAAAGGTTACTACGGTGCCCGTTCGCGCGTTTACCGTGTTGCCTTTCAGGCAGTAATTAAAGCAGGGCAGTACGCTTACCGTGACCGTCGTCAGCGTAAACGTCAGTTCCGTCAACTGTGGATTGCACGTATCAACGCTGCTGCACGTCAGAATGGTTTGTCTTACAGCCGTTTCATCGATGGTCTGAAAAAAGCCTCTATTGAAATCGACCGTAAGATCCTGGCTGACATCGCTGTGTTTGACAAAGTGGCATTTGCTGCTTTAGTTGAAAAAGCGAAGAGCGCTCTGGCATAAGTTAGAGTAGTAAGAGGGGGGCATGCTCCCTCTTTTACTTTGTTGTCAGATGTAGCTTACGAGAGAGAGTCGTTGCCAAAAAAGAGTTTTACTCTGAGAGAACTAACATTATGTCTTTAGCTTTTTTTCGCATCTTTTTTTACTTTAGCACCTGAATTCAGGGGGCTTTGCGCGTAAGAAAAGAAACGAAAAGTAGCGCCTGAGCCTCCGTTGTGGAGGCTTTTTTGTTTTTATGACAGTAAAAACAGAAATAGGTATACCCTATGGATTTCAAGGTGCTTCGCGACGGCAAGGGAGCGAATCCCCGGGAGCATAGGTAACTATGTGACCGGGGTGAGCGAGTGCAGCCAACAAAGAGGCAACTTGAAAGATAACGGGTATATATGAAGGTCATTAACGATCATTACTAGCAGGCCGTTAGGCCGAAGGAAGAGGAAAACGATGCCACATCTCGCTGAACTGGTTGCAAACGCAAGAGCAGCCATAGAAGATGCCCAGGATGTTGCTGCGTTGGATTTGGTGCGTGTTGAATATTTAGGCAAAAAAGGCCATTTAACTCTCCAAATGTCATCGCTGCGTGATCTGCCGGTCGAAGAGCGCCCAGCAGCAGGGGCGGTTATTAATCAGGCTAAGCAAGAAGTCCAGGAAGCTCTAAATATCCGTAAAGAAAAACTGGAGACTGACCTTCTGAACTTCCGTTTAGCAGCGGAAAAGATTGATGTATCATTGCCGGGTCGCCGTATGGAAAATGGTGGACTACATCCGGTTAACCGCACAATAGAGCGTATTGAGACTTTCTTTGGTGAATTAGGGTTTTCTGTAGAATCAGGCCCTGAGATTGAAGATGATTATCATAATTTCGATGCGCTGAATATTCCTGCTCACCATCCTGCACGTGCTGATCATGATACTTTCTGGTTTGATGCCAAGCGTTTGTTGCGTACTCAGACTTCAGGTGTTCAGGTTAGAACTATGCACAGTCAACAGCCGCCAATTCGCGTCATTGCACCGGGGCGCGTGTATCGTAATGACTACGATCAGACACACACGCCCATGTTCCATCAGGTGGAAGGTTTGATTATTGATCGTGATATCAGTTTTACCAACCTGAAAGGAACGTTGCACGATTTCCTGACTAACTTTTTTGAAGAAGATTTGCAGGTTCGTTTCCGACCTTCTTACTTTCCATTTACAGAACCTTCGGCGGAAGTTGATATAATGGGTAAAAACGGCAAATGGCTGGAAGTGTTGGGTTGCGGTATGGTTCATCCTAATGTATTGCATAATGTTGGCCTTGATCCTGAAATTTATTCTGGTTTTGCTTTCGGCATGGGAGTGGAGCGTCTGACAATGTTACGTTACGGTGTAACTGATTTGCGCGCGTTCTTCGAAAATGATCTGCGTTTTCTCAAACAGTTTAAATAAGGGCGGGAATATCTCATGAAATTCAGTGAACTCTGGTTACGCGAATGGGTAAATCCAGCCATTAGCAGTGAAACATTATCTGATCAAATTACCATGATAGGTCTGGAAGTTGATGGAGTTGAAGCCGTTGCCGGTCAATTTCATGGTGTGGTTGTCGGTGAAGTTGTTCAATGTGCTCAGCATCCAAATGCAGATAAGCTACGGGTAACAAAAGTGAATGTAGGCGGTGGACGACTGCTGGACATTGTTTGTGGTGCGCCAAATTGCCGCTTGGGGTTGAAAGTTGCAGTAGCAACCGTGGGTGCTGTATTACCGGGTGATTTCAAAATCAAGGCGGCAAAACTGCGAGGTGAGCCTTCTGAAGGGATGCTATGTTCTTTTTCTGAACTGGGTATTTCTGAGGATCACGACGGTATTATTGAATTGCCAATTGATGCTCCTTTAGGTGTTGATCTGCGTGAATATCTGAAGCTGGATGATAAGGTCATTGAAATTAGTGTTACGCCTAATCGCGCTGACTGCCTAAGTATTATAGGGGTTGCGCGTGATGTGGCGGTTGCTAATAAAATGCCACTATCTGAGCCACAAATTGAGGCAGTAAAACCGACAACAGATGCTATTTTCCCTATTCGTGTTGAAGCAACAGAAGCTTGTCCACGTTACCTGGGACGGGTAATTAAAAACATTAATGTGAAAGCGGCAACACCACAATGGATGCGTGAAAAATTACGTCGTGGTGGTATCCGTTCCATCGACCCGATTGTCGATGTGACTAACTATGTATTGCTTGAATTAGGCCAACCATTGCATGCGTTTGATTTGGAGCGCTTGAATGGCTCAATCACTGTGCGCATGGCGAAGCAGGATGAAAAATTGGTGCTGCTGGATGGTACAGAAGCCAATCTTTCTACTGATACCCTAGTTATTTCTGATGAAAAACAAGCTGTTGCAATGGCTGGTATTTTTGGCGGTGAACATTCAGGTGTGAATGAAGAAACGCAAAATATTTTACTTGAGTGCGCATTTTTTGCTCCTTTAGCGATTGCTGGCCGTGCTCGTCGTTATGGTTTACACACTGATGCTTCTCACCGTTATGAACGTGGAGTTGATCCTCAGTTACAACACAAAGCAATAGAGAGAACAACTCAATTGTTGATTGATATTTGTGGTGGTGAAGCCGGCCCGATTATTGATGTTACTGATGAATCTCAATTGCCTCAATCTGCGACAATCACATTGCGTCGTGAAAAACTGGATCGTTTGATTGGTCACTATATACCTGATGAACAGGTTGGTGACATCCTGACCCACTTAGGTTGCAAAGTCACTATTCAGGAAAATTGTTGGCAAGCGGTTGCACCAAGCTGGCGTTTTGATGTGGAGATTGAAGAAGATCTGGTGGAAGAGGTTGCCCGTATCTACGGTTACAACAATATTCCAGATGTACCGATGCACGCAGATCTTATCATGAAAAAACATCGTGAAGCGGATCTTTCCCTGCAACGTGTTAAAACGATGCTCGTTGATAGAGGTTATCAAGAAGCAATTACTTATAGCTTTGTTGATCCCAAAACTCAGGCACTGTTACATCCACAGCAACAAGCGTTGATGCTGCCTAACCCAATTTCAGCGGATATGTCAGCAATGCGTTTATCTCTGCTGACTGGTTTGTTAACAACGGTGGTATATAACCAGAACCGCCAGCAAAACCGTGTGCGCTTGTTTGAAACTGGCTTGTGTTTTGTTCCTGATGAAAATGCTGATCAGGATATTCGTCAGGAGCTGATGCTAGGGGGGGTTATTACAGGAAATCGCGTTGAAGAGCATTGGTCACTGGAAAAACAGTCCGTTGATTTCTTCGATATGAAAGGCGATTTGGAAGCCGTTCTAGAGTTAACTGGAAAATTATCTAAGATTTCTTTTAGAGCAGATGTAAATCCGGCGTTGCACCCAGGTCAAAGCGCCGGGATTTATTTGGAAAATGAATACATCGGATATATTGGTGTGGTTCACCCAGAATTGGAACGCAAACTTGACTTAAATGGCTGCACCGTGGTATTCGAAGTACTCTGGAACAAGCTGGCAAGCCGCGTGGTTCCTGATGCGAAAGAGATTTCACGTTTCCCGTCAAACCGTCGTGATATTGCGATCGTGGTGCCTGAAAATGTTGCTGTAGAAGATGTTTTGGCTGAATGCAAGAAAGTTGGCGTAAATCATATAGTTGGCATAAACTTGTTTGACGTGTATTGTGGTAAAGGTGTAGCAGAGGGTCATAAGAGCCTTGCTATAAGTTTTATCTTGCAGGATACCGCGCGTACACTGGAAGAAGAAGAGATTGCTGCGACGATTAATAAATGTGTTGCAGTGCTGAAACAGCGATTCCAAGCATCCTTGAGGGACTGAACTTATGGCGCTTACTAAAGCTGAAATGTCAGAAAATCTGTTTGAGAAACTGGGAATTAGCAAGCGTGATGCTAAAGATCTGGTTGAATTATTCTTTGAAGAAGTGCGTCGTTCTTTGGAGAATGGTGAGCAGGTAAAATTGTCTGGATTTGGCAACTTTGATTTACGGGATAAAAACCAACGTCCGGGACGTAACCCTAAGACTGGTGAGGACATTCCGATTACAGCTCGCCGAGTAGTGACATTCCGTCCTGGTCAGAAGTTAAAAAGCAGGGTTGAGAAAGCCACACCTAAAGAATAATCAAAAAGGCCGCATCAATAGCGGCCTTTTTCTTAAATGATCCTCCCTCATGAGCTTGATTTACCATGCAATCCACTCATTCCATCACTGAATTAGTGACTCGTCAGAAAAGACATGATTATCGTTTTCTGGCAATTCTCACGTGTTTATTTTTACTCGTTTTTTTTCTCTCGCTTTGTGCTGGGGAAAATTGGATCTGGCCTAATAAATGGTTTTCTGAAACAGGTCAATTGTTTGTGTGGCAGTTACGTTTTCCTCGTGTATTAGCTGTCGTTGCTGTAGGTGCGAGCCTGACTGTGGCGGGTGCAGTAATGCAGGCACTGTTTGAAAATCCGTTGGCGGAACCTGGGCTATTGGGGGTCAGTAATGGTGCTGGCGTGGTGGTGGTGTTTTTGGTGTTGATGTTTCATGGCATTGCGCCGTTCTGGTTATTAAGTATTGGCGCTGTGCTCGGTGCGCTGACCGTCACAATGATATTGCTGACCTTTTCAAGAAATCGTTATCTGAATAATGCCCGTTTGTTGTTGGTAGGGGTTGCTTTTGGTGTTGTCTCTGGTGCGTTAATGACCTGGATGGTTTATTTTAGTACTAGCCTGGACTTGCGTCAGCTAATGTATTGGATGATGGGGAGTTTCAGTGGAATAGACTGGCGGCAGCAATGGTTGGTAGTCGCTTTGTTTCCTTTGATTATTTGGTTGAGCAGACAAGGAAAAGTACTTAATTTTCTTTCACTGGGAGAAACACAGGCCCAACAGCTAGGTATCTCACTTTATTATTGGCGTAATTTATTTGTCTTTGCTGTTGGGTTGTTGGTAGGGTTAAGTGTTGCACTTGCTGGAACAATTAGCTTTATTGGTTTGGTTATTCCACATATTTTGCGTTTATGCGGCCTAACAGATTATAAAACTCTACTGCCTGCCTGTGTTCTATCCGGCGGTTATGGATTATTGCTGGCTGATCTGCTATCTCGTCTTAGCTTGAATAATGCAGAAGTACCGATTGGCGTTGTGACTGCAACATTGGGTGCGCCAGTCTTCATTTGGTTATTATTGAGGGTCAGAGACTGGAGTTAAAAAAGTGAATAATGTGCAAGTGACTAATCAGTTGATGGCTCTCAATCAGGTATCAGTACGAAACCGATTAATGCCGCTGACAGCGTTGGTACAACAAGGTGAACAGATACATATCATTGGGCCGAATGGTTCAGGAAAAAGTACACTATTGGCCTGTATGGCCGGTATTTTACCCTATAGTGGTGCAATTGATTTGCAACAAAAGTGCCTTAGTCAATATAGTCACTGCCAATTAGCACGCTACAGAGCATGGCTTAGCCAGCAAATTTCTTCTGTGCCAATAATGCCGGTTTTTCAATATTTGCGACTGCATTTAGCAGCCCATCTTGTTAATTGTGACGGTGTGTTGTCAGAACTCTGTTCCTTTTTTAAGTTGGGAAAGTTTCTAGAGACACCTGTAGGCAATCTATCTGGTGGTGAATGGCAAAGGGTGCGATTAACCGGAGTTTTTTTACAAGTCTGGCCATCAATCAATTCGGAAGGCAAATTATTGCTCTTGGATGAGCCTACGAATAATCTTGATATCACTCAGGTCGCGGCACTTGATCTGTTGATAAAGAAATTCTGTGAACTCGGAGGAACCGTAGTCATGAGTGGTCATGATCTCAATCATAGCTATGATAAAGCTGATCGGATCTGGTTGCTTGCTAATGGATCACTGGTTGCGAATGGAAAGCCGGATGAGGTAATGAAAGAAAATACGCTCTCCAGAGTTTTTGCCGCTGATATCAAATGTGTGCCAGAAAAGACAGATAAATATTGGCGGGTTTTTTTGCCTGAATTATAGTCCAGCCTTATGTACGTACCTGCCGTGAATCTATTGTAATTTCCACTTAATTTGCTAAATCATACCTGTGTTTACGATTCGTTCAAATATAGTCATCTAATATATCGTTATATTATGAATGAATTGGACTGTGTTTTATGGATAGTTTTCTTCCATTTTCTCGTCCTGCGATGGGTGATGAAGAAATTCAGGCAGTAGAGAAAGTTCTTCGTTCGGGGTGGATTACAACAGGCCCGCAAAATCATCAATTGGAACAGGACTTTTGCCGCATGTTTGGTTGCAAACATGCGGTTGCTTTGGCCTCGGCGACGGCGGGTATGCATCTGACACTAATGGCACTGGGAATTGGCCCTGGTGATGAAGTGATTACACCGTCTCAAACTTGGGTTTCCACAATAAATATGATCTGTTTGCTTGGTGCTGAACCAATCATGATTGATGTTGATCGTCATACTTTAATGGTTGACGCGCAGACAGTGAAAAAGGCGATTACTTCCAGAACCAAAGCGATTATTCCGGTTCACTATGCCGGTGCGCCTTGTGATTTAGATATATTGCGTGGAATTGCTCAGGAGGCGGGTATTCCATTGATTGAAGACGCTGCTCATGCATTAGGAACCCGTTATAAGAATGAATGGATTGGTGAGCATGGCACCGCGATTTTCTCTTTTCATGCCATAAAAAATGCCACTTGTGCAGAAGGGGGGTTAATTGCTACTGATAACAATGAACTTGTTGAACGAATTCGATGTCTAAAGTTTCATGGATTGGGTATTGATGCTTTTGATCGTCAGATTCAAGGCAGGAGACCACAGGCGGAAGTTGTAGAACCGGGTTACAAATATAATTTATCTGATATTCACGCTGCGATTGCTGTCGTGCAATTAAGTAAATTGGAATCAATGAATATTCGCCGCCGGCAAATTGTCGCTCGTTATTCAGCGGCATTAAAAGATTCGCCTTTGCAGATGTTAAGTGTGCCCGATTATGAGCATATTCATGCACATCATCTATTTATGGTGCGGGTTAATAAGGATGTTTGTGGCATTGATCGCGACACATTAATGGAACGTTTGAAAAATAAGAATATTGGCACAGGTTTGCATTTCAGAGCTGCACATACACAAAAATATTATCGGGATCGGTATCCGCAGTTGTCATTACCTGAATCAGAATGGAATTCAGTAACACTCTGTTCATTGCCACTCTTTCCTGATATGAGTGATGATGATGTAGAGCGTGTCATTGATGCTTTACAAGAAATTATTTCGGAGCACAGATAAGTGTCATTTGAACAAATTAAAAAAGTTTCTGTTGTTATTCCAATTTATAACGAAGAAGAAAGTTTGCCTCTTTTATTGGAAAGAACCTTAGCAACCTGTAAACAATTGACTCAGGAATATGAGCTTATTCTGGTTGATGATGGTAGTAGTGATAAATCTGCGGAAATTCTGATTCAGGCCGCGGAACAACCTGAAAATCATATTATCGCAATTTTACTTAATCGTAATTATGGTCAGCATTCAGCAATTATGGCGGGGTTTAATCAGGTCAATGGCGATTTAGTTATTACGCTTGATGCTGATTTACAGAATCCGCCAGAAGAGATCCCCCGTCTTGTTAAAACAGCTGAACAAGGTTATGACGTTGTGGGTACTCGCCGAGCTAATCGGCAGGATTCTCTGTTCCGTAAAACAGCTTCAAAAATCATCAATGCGATGATTACTAAGGCAACAGGCCGTTCTATGGGTGATTATGGCTGTATGCTCCGTGCCTATCGTCGCCATATTGTTGAAGCCATGTTGCAGTGCCATGAGCGCAGCACCTTTATTCCTATTCTGGCAAACACTTTTGCCCGTAAAACCATTGAGATTGATGTCGCTCATGCAGAGCGTGAATTTGGTGATTCCAAATATAGTTTCATGAAGCTGATTAATCTGATGTATGACTTGCTAACCTGCCTGACAACAGCACCTTTGCGTTTACTGAGTGTGGTAGGAAGTGTGATTGCAGTTTCTGGTTTTTTGCTGGCTGTATTATTGATGGTTTTACGTCTGATTTTCGGTGCCATATGGGCAGCAGAAGGGGTATTTACTCTGTTTGCTCTCCTTTTCATATTTATTGGCGCGCAGTTCGTCGCGATGGGCTTATTAGGTGAATACATAGGCCGTATCTATAACGATGTTCGTGCACGCCCACGTTATTTTATTCAAAAAGTGGTCGGAGATAAAAAGACCAACGACAACCAGGAAGAGTACTAAATGAAAGCAATTGTATTTGCCTATCATGATATCGGCTGTGTCGGGATCAATGCTTTAACTAAAGCGGGTTTTGATATTCAGGCGGTATTTACCCATACAGATGATCCTAATGAAAACCATTTTTTCTCTTCTGTTGCCCGTTTAAGTGCAGATTTGGCCCTGCCGGTTTTTGCGCCAGAGAATGTTAACCATCCTCTTTGGATTGAACGTATCCGGGAACTGAAACCTGATGTGATTTTCTCTTTTTATTACCGAGATATGTTGAGTGAAGATATTTTATCGCTGGCGAGCACAGGTGCATTCAATCTGCACGGTTCACTGTTGCCAAAATACCGTGGCCGTGCCCCGATTAACTGGGCGATTTTGAATGGTGAAGTGGAAACAGGTGTAACCCTGCATAAAATGGTGTTGAAACCTGATGCAGGGGATATTATTGCTCAGCATAAGGTTGCTATTGCAGAGACAGATACCGCGTTGACTTTGCACGGTAAAATTCGTGAAGCAGCGGAAAAACTGCTTAATCAAGTATTACCGCAGATCAAAGCGGGAATTTATCCTGCCATACCTCAAGATGAAAGTCAGGCAACTTACTTTGGGCGTCGTACTGCCGCGGATGGTGAGATTGACTGGCGCAAATCAGCCACTGAAATTAACAATCTTGTCAGGGCAGTAACTGAGCCATATCCTGGGGCATTTACTTTCTTAGGTGAGCGTAAGATTACTATCTGGCGTGCCTGCCCGTTGAATGAGGCGCATGACAAACAGCCGGGAACAGTATTATCGGTAGATCCGTTAATTATTGCCTGTGGAAAAGGTACGTTAGAAATTATCAATGGGCAAAGTGAATCGGGTTTGTATGTTCAGGGCTATCGCTTGGCAGTAGATATGAGCATGGTGACTGATATCCGTGTTGGCCCAAAGGCAACCACTCAAATTAACCACCGGAAATGTGTATTAATTCTCGGTGTGAATGGCTTCATCGGTAATCATCTAACAGAACGTCTATTACGTGATGGCAACTATGATATTTATGGTATGGATATCGGTTCTTCCGCCATTGAGCGTTTTATTGGTAATCCGCGTTTTCACTTCATTGAAGGTGATATCAATATCCATACTGAATGGATTGAATATCACATTAAAAAGTGTGATGTCGTTTTGCCATTGGTAGCCATTGCGACTCCAATTGAATATACCCGTAATCCGTTGCGTGTATTTGAATTGGATTTTGAAGAGAATCTAAAGATTGTCCGTTATTGCGTTAAATACAATAAACGAATTATATTCCCGTCCACATCAGAAGTTTATGGAATGTGTGATGATAAAGAATTTGATGAAGATGACTCTCGTCTGATTGTTGGTCCAATCAATAAACAACGTTGGATCTATTCTGTATCAAAACAATTGCTGGATCGTGTTATCTGGGCATATGGTGAGAAAGAGGGGTTCAAATTCACACTATTTCGTCCATTTAACTGGATGGGGCCACGTTTGGATAATTTGAACTCCGCACGTATTGGCAGTTCCAGAGCGATCACACAATTAATATTGAACTTAGTTGAAGGCTCACCGATCAAACTAGTAGATGGTGGCGAACAGAAACGCTGTTTTACTGATATTAATGATGGTATTGAGGCGCTGTTCCGTATTATTGAAAACCGAGATGGGCTATGTGACGGTCAAATTATCAATATTGGTAATCCAACTAATGAAGCCAGTATTCGCCAATTGGCAGAAATATTACTTGATAGCTTTGAAAACCATGAATTGAGAGATCATTTTCCTCCGTTTGCTGGATTTAAAAAGATTGAAAGTGGCAGTTACTACGGTAAAGGTTATCAGGATGTTGAACACCGTAAGCCAAGTATTAAAAATGCGGAGCGGTTACTAGGTTGGAAACCAACCATTGACATGAAACAGACGATAAATGAAACACTGGATTTCTTCTTGCGTGGTGAAGTGGAAGAATTAGGGAAAAATTAATGAAACAAATTGGCTTGAGAGTTGATGTGGATACTTATCGAGGAACCGTTGAAGGAGTACCGAAACTGCTCAAAATTTTGGCAAAACATCAGATTCAGGCCAGTTTTTTCTTTAGTGTTGGGCCGGATAATATGGGGCGCCATTTGTGGCGTCTTTTACGGCCAAAATTCTTATGGAAAATGTTGAGGTCAAATGCAGCATCTCTGTATGGTCTTGATATTTTACTGGCGGGGACTGCATGGCCGGGTAAGAAGATTGCTAAAGATTTAGGCTACTTGATGAAACAAACGCTGAATGCAGGCCATGAAGTGGGTCTGCATGCCTGGGATCATCAGCGTTGGCAGGCGAAAGTTGGCCGTTGGTCTGAAGCTCAGTTAACAGAGCAGGTTAAATTGGGAGTGGATGCATTGGTTCAGGCAATCGGCCAACGGGTAACGTGTTCTGCTGTTGCGGGTTGGCGGGCTGATGAACGCGTACTCGCGGTAAAGCAACAGTTTGGTTTTGACTACAACAGCGATTGTCGGGGAACTCATCCATTCAGACCCATCTTGCCTGATGGTACTCTTGGTACCGTACAAATTCCGGTGACGTTGCCAACTTATGACGAAGTGATAGGAATTCAGGTTAAAGATGAAGATTTTAACCAGTTTATCTTTGATAAAATGAAAAACAGCCAGGGAGTTCCGGTATATACCATCCATACGGAAGTTGAAGGGATGTCCAAGTCCACAGAATTTGCAACGCTGTTGGAAATGGTTCATCAGGAAAACATACAATTTTGTGCATTGAGTCATCTGCTGCCTGAAAATATACAGCGACTTCCTGTTGGGAGAATTGTTCGTTCTGAATTTCCCGGTAGAGAAGGGTGGTTAGGATGCCAACAAGAGGCTTAACTTATCTATGTTAAATAACCGGGCGTGTAAGGTTGGGGCCTTTTTGATGGCTCTTTTTTTTATCCTTACCTATTTATTACCCCTGAATGGCCGCCTATTATGGCAGCCTGATGAAACCCGTTATGCAGAAATCAGTCGTGAAATGCTGCAACGAGGAGACTGGATTGTTCCGTATTTGCTGGATATTCGTTATTTTGAAAAGCCTGTAGCGGGTTATTGGATTAATAATATTAGCCAATGGATTTTTGGTGATAATAATTTTGCTGTCCGTTTTGGATCGGTTTTCTGTATTTTTATCAGCGCAATTTTATTATATCGACTTGCTATGATGATGTGGCATAACCGGCATATTGCTTTTGCTACTAGCCTTATCTACATCTCAATGTTTCTGGTATTTGCCATTGGCACTTATAGCGTACTCGATCCGATGTTTTCTTTGTGGGTAACGGCTGCCATGATGTGTAGCTTCTGGGGGGTAAAAACAGACTGTACCAGACGGCGAATAATGGCATATTTGGTGCTCGGTTTGTGCTGTGGTATGGGTTTTATGACTAAAGGGTTTCTGGCATTGGCTGTTCCGGTCATTGTGATGTTGCCCATTGTCATTTATCAGAAGCGGGTCCTGCAAATAGTCTGCTTTGGCCCACTTGCCATTATTTCGGCGATAGCAATCAGTTTACCGTGGGTGATTGCAATTGCCCTACGTGAGCCTGATTACTGGCACTATTTCTTCTGGGTTGAACATATTAAGCGTTTTTCTTCCGATGATGCACAGCATATTGCACCGTTCTGGTATTACATACCCATTCTTATTCTTGGTGTGATCCCGTGGTTGGGATTATTACCTGGGGCGGTGATGAAAAGTTGGAAAGAAAGAAAATCCAATCCTGAAATGTTTTTTCTACTTTGCTGGTTTGTCGTGCCATTGTTATTTTTCAGTATTGCGAAGGGAAAATTGCCAACTTATATCCTGCCCTGTATGGCGCCATTGGCAATGATGATGGCTAAATTTGGTGTCGATTGCGTTAAAAATGGCAAGATGGAGTTACTTAAGATCAATGGAATGGTTAACGTATTTCTTGGTCTGCTGGCGGTAATAGTTCTGTTTGCTATGGAAGTAGTGACAAAACACTCTTTATATCAGCCATCAGAATGGCTTAAATGGGTTTTAGCGATTGTTGCTTTTGGTATTTGGGGAATTATCGGTTATCTGTGTTTTGCGTTGAATGGGAAATACTGGTTATGGGCGGCATTTTGCTCCATTGTTGTCAGTTTAGTGATAGGTAATGCTTTGCCTGAAAATACCGTTAATTCCAAATTACCGCAGAACTTTATTAAGTTACACCATCAGGAACTTGCAGACAGTCGCTATATCCTGTCGGAAAGTGTTGGTCTTGCGACCAGTGTCGCTTGGGAGATGAAGCGTAGTGATATTTATATGTTTGAACGTTGGGGAGAGCTGGAATATGGGTTGAATTATCCAGATAGCCAATATCGATATATCAGCTATAAAGATTTTCCGCAATGGTTAGCGAAAGCGCGTAAAGAAGGGCGGGTATCAGTACTCTTTCATTTATATAAAAATGAAAAATTACCTGATTTGCCAAAGGCAGATCAAATTAGTCGCAATTATCGCTTTGCTATTTTGGTTTATGAGAAGCGACCATGATAAGTTTCACTTTATTGTTGCTGATTAGCTTACTGACATGTGCTGGTCAGTTATGTCAGAAACAGGCTGTGATGTGTTGGCGCAGTGATGTTTATCAGCGGGCATCTGCGCTGAAATGGTTAATAGGGGCTGTGATTCTATTGGCTGTTGGCATGTTATTTTGGCTTCGTCTATTGCAGATATTGCCGTTAGGAATTGCTTATCCAATGTTGAGTATAAATTTTATTCTGGTCACTTTGGCGGGGAAATTTTTCTATCAGGAAAAAGCGGGCATAAAACATTGGAGTGGGGTTGTGTTTATCATGTTGGGAATTTTGCTGATGAGTTTGAATGAATGAAAGGTTATATTTGGGGATTGGTTAGTGTATTACTGGTGACAATAGCCCAGTTATTACTGAAATGGGGTGTTGTCAATTTGCCCGCGTTGAATCTTGGTTTGCATTGGTTTGATATTGAGTGGCTATGGAGTCATCACCATTCTCTGGTGGCGGTAATGGCTGGTCTGGCTGGATATCTATTATCTATGTTGTGTTGGTTATTTACGCTAAAATATTTACCATTAAATAAAGCCTATCCGTTAATAAGCTTAAGTTATGTCTTTGTCTATTTAATGGTGGCTTTATTGCCTTGGTTTAATGAAACCATCACATTATTGAAAACTGCGGGCGTGATTTTTATTTTATATGGTGTCTGGTTGATTAGCCGTCCAGAATGAAGAAGGGAAAAACTATTTAACTGTTTTACTTAAAGTACAGACTTGTTTTTTTATTGAGTTCCGGATAGAGTCACCTTGTTTTGCTGATTTTATGAGGAGGGGTTAATGATAATAAGAATAAAAGAGTTACTCTTATTGTTCAGTCTGTTACTTATTGGCTGTTCCAGTCATGCCCCCAGGACTCCGGCTCCGGTGTTAAAGACGGCGCTTTCTGATCCAATCATGGTGATTGCTCAGCTTAAGGAGCAGCTTAATCAATGGCGTGGTACACCATATCATTATGGTGGAATGGATCGTCGGGGGGTAGATTGTTCTGGTTTTGTTTACCGTACTTTCAGTGATCGGTTTGATATTCAATTACCTCGTACTACCGGTGGGCAAATAAAATTAGGGACTCGCATTGATAAAAGCGATTTAATGCCGGGTGATTTGGTCTTTTTCAAAACAGCTAGTGGCGAACATGGGTTACATGTTGGCATTTATGATGCCAATAACCAGTTTATTCATGCATCAACCCATAAAGGTGTTACTCGTTCATCTATGAATAATGTTTACTGGAAAAAAGCTTTTTGGCAAGCTCGGAGAATTTAAGTCCGCTTTTATCCGCGAATTGTAAAAATTATTCTTATTAAGATAGCAGTTTTATTTAAATCTCAGCAATTAATATCAGTAATTTTAATTTTATTAATTGAATTTTAACCATCGATAATAATAATGATTTTATGATAGTAAATAAAATCATTATTGTATTTAACTTGATCAGGGAATACTTGATTTTAATTTAAGGTATATTTATTTAAAAAGGTTAAAAATAAACAACCAGTCCCTTAATATACAAGGAGCTGGTTAGGATATCTATTATATACCCGTTATCTTTCAAGTTGCCTCTTTGTTGGCTGCACTCGCTCACTCCGGTCACATAGTTTGCTATGCTCCCGGGGATTCACTCCCTTGCCGTCGCGATGCATTTTGAAATCTATAGGGTATAGTATTGTTTCGTTATTTCTATTGTGGCACTATTAGAACTTTTAGTAATATTTTTTTGTATGAATTGTTGGATTAAAATATTTATTGTCTTATGGTTATATCTTTAAATGTATTATTTTCATATTTTCATATTTTCATATTTTCATATTTTCATATTTTCAATAAGTTTTATGTTCAAAAATAAAATACCATCAATGCTAGCTATGTGCTTGATGCAATCAATAATGTTATCGCTGATGATCCCCAATACCGAACGTTGATTGATGCCCGGAATTCGCCCGACTATACCGGAAAGGTGACTGAATTTGGTGTTTTTCTGCCTGATAGTATTCATTATGATGGCAAAACCCAGACATGGTTTGCCCAACAGGAGTGGAAATTGATTTTATCTGGTTATAAAGGGGTTGAACTACCATAGGATTAACCATCCGAGAGATATTAAGATGGCGGCTGAGGCCGCTATTTTGATATTTGGCAAGAATAATACAGTGCTGAGTATTCTTGTATGCCTTTTCGGCATAAAGGCATACATATTATAAGCGTCTATTTTATATGCCATAATGGCATCCTGTTTATATGGACTAAAAATGCAGATGAGATCGTGACTATTAATACAACAGAATGCAAAGAGACCCATTTAGTTACAAGAACCTCCACAGAGATTCAGGAAATCATCCAGCAATTTTCTTAAATCCTACCAATATTCAAAGCAAATCAGAATTGCCGCCCATAATGCTGGCGGCAATCTTTAGCGAGTTATTGAAGTGTTATTGCCAACTGACAGTAATTTCTCCGGTTTGACCTGCTATCGGCATAACGTTACCGTTTCCAACCTTTAAGGCGAAAAGGAACTGTTGTGCCGGGCTTCTCTGATTAAATTTGTCTGTCGACATTCTTCGTGTGCGTGATATGTCTATGCAATTGTTGGTGTTTCCCTGACAAAGATGAACCGATAAATTTTGAGGCCATCCAACAACATTCCAAGTCCAAGATACATTGGTAATTTTTCCTGTTGCAGGAGGAGAACCGACAATAGGAACGTTAACAGTTTCTAAGAAATTTTTAGAATATAGTGTGGGCAAAACAACTGAAGAGTGATAGCTGCCACTTGCCGCAGGTACTGTTTGTGAAAACATGGCTAACAATAGAGCACTACCAATGCCAAAGATTTTTTTTAATTTCATAGCCATTACCCCAATATCTAATAATTTTCTATTGCGAGAACTTAGATATACATTTTGATCTCGCGCCCTGTATTTCCTGAATTTTTATAAAAGCATGTACGCAATGCCAAAGTAGGCAGGAGTAATTTGGGTGGATTAACACCAAAAAGCAATGGGGAATTTGAATTTATGTTAAGTTAATCTAATATATTTTGCTGTTCGATGCTTTTGCCAGTCACTTAGACCGTAATCTTTTACAACAGGATTTTCCCATGATATAAAATCGGCTAAACAATCAAGTGGAGTCAGTGATACGTTTAATGGATGTCAAAAACGATGAATAAATTAGACATGACAATCACAACTTCTCCATGTCAGGAAGCCCTGATTTACATGGAAAATGTTTGTCGATCTTATCGTATGGGGGAAAAATATTACCCAGTACTTGATGAGATATCATTCACCATCATGTGCGGACAAAGTTGTGCGATTGTCGGCGCTTCCGGCTCGGGTAAAAGTACTCTACTCAATATTCTTGGTTTACTGGATCAACCCTCTTCTGGATATTTTCAGTTTAGGGACGTTAATATAACAAATGTTACTCCTAATGAGCGGGCGAAAATAAGAAATCAGGAAATTGGTTTCGTGTTTCAGAGTTTTAATTTACTTCCCAGAATGCAGGCGTTGGATAATGTGGCGCTACCATTATTATATCGTGGATATTCTCGTTCTCTAGCTCGGCAGGAAGCGAAATACCAGCTTGAGTTGGTTGGTCTGGCTGGGCGTATTTACCATCGTCCGGCTGATCTTTCCGGGGGACAGCGGCAACGTGTTGCCATTGCCAGAGCCTTGGTTGGTAAGCCTTCTCTGATTCTGGCAGATGAGCCGACAGGCAATCTCGATAGTGCGACGGCACGAGATATCATGGCACTTCTTCTGTCGTTGAACCGCGAGCAAGGCGTTACGCTTGTCATGGTTACGCATGATGAAGCCATAGCCAAAAATATGCAGCGCTGTCTATATGTTAACAACGGGCGGCTTTCCGAAACCGATCTGTGGTTGGATAGCCTCGATGCTTAATGTAAATTCTGGTCGCTACGGTTTTTCCTTCACGCAAGCACTGCGAGAATCACTGGGTAGCCTGCGTCTGCTAGGAAGGCGCTCCTTGCTTGCTTTACTTGGTATTGCAGTCGGATGTGCTTCGGTTATTGCACTTTTAAACATCGGTCATAACGCTGTTAATGAAGCTATCAGCACTTTTAAAAGTATGGGAAGCAATATTTTGGTTGCTCATTTTGCTTTCATTCCCGGCGTTGATGTCAAACCCGCGCCATCTACGCTGGATACTCAGGCGCTGACTCGTACAATACCGACTATCACACATGCTGCGCCCATCACGTTACATTCGACTCGTGTACGCTTTCACGGGAAAGGAATCGATACGAATATTACCGGTACATCCTCTGATCTGGCTGCGGTGTTGGATTTACAAATCGAGCAAGGACGTTTTCTATCGGACTATGATCGCCAAACGACCTATGCTGTGCTTGGAGCGGATATTGCCAAACAATTAAAAGTAGCCAATCAACCTATTCGAATAGGCAGTCAATTGCAAATTGGGGAATATCTGTTTGAAGTGATAGGAATTCTCGCTGCTCAGGGGCCGAACCCTTTACTCCCCGGCTCTATTGATCATTCCATCATATTGCCCATTGAAGCAATGCGACGGTTGCGGCCTGCGCCAGAAATTGGGAGCGTCATTGCCAGAGTACGTGACACAACAACGTTAAGCAGTGACGCGGTGTCGTTACGTGACTACCTTGTCTCATTATCAAAAGGTCGTCGTGTCGAAGTTGAAATCCCGAAACAATTGCTTGATGGATTGACGCGTCAGGCAAGAACATTTTCCTATTTGCTCGCGGGCTTAGGGGGAATTTCGTTGCTGGTGGGAGGAGTGGGCGTGATGAATGTCATGCTGATGAATGTTTCGGAACGCAGGCGTGAAATTGGTGTTCGTATGGCTTTGGGAGCTCGGCCTGTTGATATTGGTATGCTGTTTATGTTGGAGGCTGCCATTCTGTCCATTGCCGGTGCAATGGTTGGTTCATTGCTGGGGGTTGCGGCAGGGTACCTATTTGTAAAATTTTCGGGCTGGGTATTTACGTTATCCCTATTCTCTTTGCCTCTGGGTATCGCTAGTTCATTAGTGATTGGTCTGTTTTTCGGTATCAATCCGGCATTAGCGGCTGCCAGATTACAACCTGTAGAGGCACTTCGTGATGATTAGCCGAGTTTTTCAACGTGCTATTGGCATTATCATTGCCCTGATAATAGATGCATCCGTCAAACCAGCGTTAGCGGAGCCGTTGAATCCATCACAGGCAACCATGCCTGCAACGGATACAATTTCGCTTAATCAGCAAACTATTGGTCTGACACTCAGCGATGCAATCTATTTAGGGTTACGAAACAATCGTTCGATTCGCAGTGCTTATCTGGATCGAATTGCACAGAAATTCGATTTACGCGTTGCTGAAGATCGTTTTACGCCCAAGTTACTGATTAATAGCCGTTATATTGCCGCTCGTAATCAAAGCGATCGCTATCGCCAAAGCGAGATTACACCCACATCTACGCTGCTTGGAGAATATGGTACTCGTTTCAGTCTGTCTTGGACGAATCGGACGACATGGGCAGACAATGCAGGCCGTAGCCGTAATGATGGTGTTTCATTCTCAGTTATTCAGCCTTTGTTGCGTGGTGCCGGTAAAGATGTGGCTACAGCACCTGTGCGTCTTGCTCAATTAATGGAACAGACAAATCGTTTGAACCTAAAAGCGACGGTATCCCAGACTATCACGCAAGTTATTATGGCTTATCGTGAATTGTTGCGTGCTCAAGAACAATTACAAATCGCACGTGATGCTCTTGAACGTTCGCGTCAATTGCTGGAAGTTAACAAAGCCATGATCTCCGCAGGCAGAATGGCTGCTTTTGAGATTGTCCAGACAGAGGCTGATGTTGCAATGCAGGAACTGTCTGCGGAGGAAGCAGCTAATCAATTGGATACCAGTCGTTTAGAATTGCTGCGATTGCTCGCCTTAGACTTACAAACTCAGGTGAAGGCGACTGATAGATTGGAAGCTAAACGCGTAGACATTAACTTGCTCCAAGCCCAACATTTGGCACAAGAGCAACAGCCATCGTATCTCACGCAATTGATTACCGCGGAGCAGGCTGCAATTAACCTGACCGTTGCCCGTAACGAACGCTTATGGGATGTCTCTTTAGTGGGTAGTGCCAGTCAAGTACGTGATCGAACAGGGTCAAACCGTTCCCGTAATTGGGAAAATTACGCCGGTGTTCAGGTAGAGATACCCATTGGTGATTTGAGTCAGCGTCAGGCGGAAGTACGGGCGCGGGTTGATGTTCAGAACCAGGATATTCGTCTTGCTGAGGCAAAACAGTCACTGGAACGTAATGTGGGTAATGCGGTACGCGATATTGGTACGCGTTGGCGTCAATATGAGATCGCACAGCGTGCCAGGGATCTATCCCTGCGCAAGTTAGAAATTGAACGTGAAAAATTGACGGTGGGCCGCTCCAGTAACTTTCAAGTCTTGAGCTTTGAAACCGATTTGCGTAATGCAGAGAATGTTCGTCTCAATGCGTTGATCACCTACTTAAATGCACAAGCGGAGTTGGACGAAACATTGGGTACTACGTTAGGGAGTTGGGATATTGCACTTAACGACTAAGATCAGAGAACTTGCCCGTTCCAAATATAAGACTCGTTGGCTCGTGACACTTGCTGTTGCATTAGTCATTGGGGCTACCATTGCTTATGTTTTCCTTTCTTCTTCAACTGATACATCATCACCACAACAGTGGGTACATGTTGAACCTCAACGACTGGAAAATCGTCTTGGATTAGTTGGCCGTATTCAGGCTGCAACCAGTTTGACGATCGCAGCGCCATTTGATGGTGTTATTGCTGAAGTGATGGTTACTGAAGGCCAGCGCGTTAAGCGTGGGCAACCGCTGTTGAGCCTTGATACGACGCAGTTGGATATTCAACTGCGGCAAGCGCTCACAGAACTGTTGAAAGCCCAGAAAACCGTACAAGATTTGATAGGGTGGGAAAACAGTCCGGATGTCGCTAGGGTACGTAGAACTTTAACGAATGCCCAGTTAAGTTTGAGCGATACCGAACGTAAGCTAATTGATACCCGGGCTTTGTTCGAGCGTGGCATTGTTCCCCGTATGGAGGTTGATACACTGGAACAGCAGGTCAGAGTTCAACAGCTCGATCTTGCCGCCGCTAAAGTGGAACTGAGTGTTGCCCTCGATAAAGGCACAGGGGAGAATCGCCAGATTGCTGATATGGAATTAGCTAATGCCCAATCGCGTTATCAGGCGCTTCAGGCCCAGCAAGCCCAACGTGAATTGATTTCTCCTTTTGATGGCATTGTTATTCGTCCCCAGATACCGGAATCAGATAAAGGGGTATTTATTCAAAAGGGGACGCGTGTCACTCAGGGAACGCCTCTGTTAGGGGTAATCAATTTGGAGCAAATTCAGGCGGTAGCGCGTATTGAAGAGGCTGACCTTTATCAGGTGTATGAAGGAATGCCGGTTGAGATCACCGGTGATGGTTTTGCTGGGCTATCTCTACGAGGGCAAATTAAGACAATTGGTGTACAAGGAAGTTCAAAGGAGATGCAGGGAGCGGGTGTAACCTATGATCTATTAGTGGCTATTGATCCTCTCACTCCCGAACAGCGGCAGCGTATCCGGCTGAGTATGAGTGCGAAACTGGCTATTGTCACCTATCGCAATGAACGTGGATTGGCCTTGCCAGCCGAGGCATTACATACCGGCCCAGATGGACGAACTTTCGTCACTTATCGCCGTGAATTAAACGCACAAACCCAGCAGATTGTCGTGACACCGGGGCAGGCCGTTCCTCAAGGTGTGGAGGTGATCGGGTTGGAGGCAGGCTATGTTGAAGTTCCTGCGCGGAAGTAACTGACTTAACTTCATTGATCTTTTGCGACACCCTCGCATTGGGCGAGGGTTTACAGCAGTTTTTTCTAATTTTGGGGCAATATCTCACCGTGAAAATTCATATATTGGAAGTTCATTTGCCACAATATTTAAATTTTTCGAGTTTGCGATTACATTCGAAAATAGCGCCAAATCAGATGCCACATGTTCAATATCATTTACTGCAACCAATTTGCTGTTATATATGAAGCGGAAATTTCCTTTATTTTGATCAATCTGTAATGTCATTATTTCTCCGACAATTGCGTACTCCTGCATAGCATCTTTGTTCGTTAGATCTTCACTGTAACCGGAGATGATGGAAATACCAATCGGCCACGGGCGATTGGTATGTAACAGATTGATTGCACGCAATACAGGTTGTCTGGTGACCATATCGCGGGGATAAACCCTATGTTGTTCAAGCAATTGTTGTTCAGACGATATTGAATTTAAAATCTCTGTAAGACGTTGTTGTAAATTGATATGGACCTCCATTGGGACGATCATGGCGAAAAAGGAGGTCCATTTTGAAGAATGAACAACATCTCCTGCTTGCGCCCATCCGACTTGAAATTGAGTATCATTTGATGTGTGAGCCAAATAGATAAACCAAGCGCATATAATATGTTGAACGAGCTCAGTTGAAATAAGAGAGCTATGATTGAGTACTGTTTTCCATTCAGACACATGCCAATCCGGTATTTTATCTATCGTTGCCCGCAATTTAAAAGGCAGCATTGGTGTTGAAAAACGCTCTAGTCTTTTTTGCCAAAATAGCTCTTGTTCGGTAAGTTGTTCATGTATATCTGTTAACGTCTTAATATCTGATCTTTCAATTGTGGGGAGTTGATCACCAATTTCAAGTTTGCATTGATTGGCTAAGGTGAGAGCATTTATTGGGTTGCCACGGCTATTAACAAACGAAATACGTATATCTTCACTACTTGTGGTCATTAGCCAATGGTCCTCGCTAATACCCAACAATGTACCTGGTTTATGATCGGAACGTGTATACATCACCTGTAATGTACCTATCGATACCAGGCGATCTCTCAGCAGAACTTTAGGTAATGTTAGTGGATTAGGATAGTAAACTCCGAAAGTTAAAGATCTGACCAAAGATGACAATTCCTGAGCTTTTTTATTCCACAATAGACAACCCGCAGCGTCTGGGCGGCGACGTCTTGAGAAAAAACTGCGGTTATCGGGATCTTGCTGTCGGCGGGGTATGTCACCGTTCTCTAGGTTGTTTAATAGTTCGGTAAATCCTTCGGCTGCGGCCTGATAACATTTAAGATTCAGTGAAAGTGCGGTGTCGGTATTTTTAATATCAACATGACGCTGCACAATAATATCGCCACTATCGACCATAGATCCGATTAAATGCCAGGTAATAGCATACCGAGACTCACCGGCAAGGATAGCCCAAGAAGTGGCATGGGTGCCGGCATAGCGTGGCAGAGGAGCGTCGTGGTAGTTGAAAGCACCTCGGGAGAACTGATTGATTAATAGAGCAGGGAGAATAACTGGATTGACTATGGAAAAAAGCCAGCATATTGACTGAGTTTTGGAGAGCGTCAGGAGATCTTCTAGTGCTTCAACACAGTGTATATTTTGAGAAGTTGCCCATTCGGAAAACAGAGATTCTGTGGGAAAAATAGCCACAATTATGTACCCGGCCGCTTGAAGTTGTTGGGTACAACGTATCGCAAGTGTTGTACCACCGATGACGACACAAGACCGAGTTTCTCCAGTGGAGTGGTTTACAATTTTGCACTTTTCAACTTCTAGTGTGTTATTGGTTAGTATGTTATCGGTGCTATTTTTTTTCTCTTGCGTTGAAGATGTGAATTCGCCGGGCATGTTATCCCCTTTATTGTTATTGAGTGAAGGGTTTGTTTGAGAGTAAGTAAAGTTCATAGGCTTAATTGCCTTGAACTGCATTTAAACACAGACAAACCCCGATATTGCTCACTTACCTTTGATTCCTTTATGAGGGAAGCCATAGTTGCCTGAATTCCAGACGATCAACAAAGCTAGCACTAACAGAACAAGTAAGGTCCACGGGAACGAGCTGGCGCCAAGTGTTTCAAGTAATATCCCGCCAATAATGCCCCCGGCTGCAATGGCTAAATTCCATAAGGTAACAAGAATCGACTGAGCAACGTCTGCACCTTCCCCGGCAGATTCGGCCAATGCAGTTTGAAGTAGGGCGGCGGCACCGCCGAAGGTTAGCCCCCATAAGATCACGGCAAGAAAAACAAAGACAGGAAGAGTACCGATAACACCAAGTATGAGAGAGGCGAATGTAAATAGGGCAAGACTTATCAGCACCAACGAACGTAACATTTTGTCAATTAACAGCCCTGTCATCCATATTCCAAGCAACGACGCCATACCAAAGGCTAGCAACACAAGATCAATTCTGGCAGTAAGCCCCGCCTGTGTCACAAAAGGCAATACATAGGTATAAAGAATACTGTGCGCCAGTACCCAACAAATAAGAACGCTTAATACCGGCCGTACTCCCGGAATAATGATAACTTTTTTGATTGGTATACGTTTTTCGGCAGCACGTCCTGGGTAGTCAGGGACTTTCAACATGACCCATGCGATGACGACCAATGTTAGAATAGACATCAAACCAAAAGTTGTACGCCAGCCAACAATTCCACCAATGAATGTTCCTAATGGCACGCCAAGGGAGAGTGCCAGTGGTGCCCCGACACCAGCTACAGCCAATGCACGTCCTTTTAAATGATCAGGTACCATCCGTCGCGCATAGCCGACCAACATTCCCCAGATTAAGCCGCCTGCCATACCTGAAAGAAGTCTGGCCGCAAGTGCCACTATATAGTTAGATGTTAACGCGGTGAGCGTATTAAAGACTAATAAACCCGTAAGTGCCATCAAGAGTAATCGGCGACGGCGCCAACCTTGTGTTGCTGTCGTCAGTGGAATCGCTGCGACAAGTGAGCCAATTGCGTAGAGTGTAACGAATTGACCAGCTAATGCTTCGGAAACGGCCAAGCTGTTACTTATTTGGGATAGAATGCCCGCCGGGAATGTTTCTGTGAGAAGCGCAAGGAATCCCGTCATTGCTAACGCGAGTAGAGCAACGAGAGGAAAGTTGGTACTGCCCGCATGAGTGGCAGTTTTTTCTTTAATCATGGAACCCCCTTAAATAATTTTCATTGTGTTATTTACAGAAGCAATCAACTCAAAAATCGAGCTAATTCGTTAACACCTGATTCCTTAAGTACCTCGAAATGATCAATGTTAAGATTGATGTTTTCTGGGGGATGTTTTAGGTATGGTGTTGCTTCTTCGATAAAAGAAACGGCATCATCACGTGCATTAAACACCGTAATTGGCGCCTTGATGATTCGTTCTTGCAGTTCTGCTGCTGAATATTTCTGTCCGTAGGTTTGAATAACTATCCTGGTAATTCGAGCAATTAACATAGGGTCCAGATTTGGGTAGTGCTTATGAACAACAGAGACAAAGCTTTGCTCATCGATAATGTTAGCCAGGCATTTATTCAAAGCTGAACTGTGAGAAGTGCCCGCAAATACAGAGAATAATAGTGATATCAACTCGCTGTTCTGGTAAGTAGACCCGTTTTCTGTTCCCGTGGAATTAACGTGATATTTTATCTTCGAGAGCCCTGGCGCGATTAGAACCACCTTTTCGACACGTTCTCCCGCTCGTTCTAATTGATAAGCCGCTTCGAAAGCCAATACAGAGCCAAAAGAATATCCCCATAGCGTATATGGGCCAGTGGGTTGTAATTTTTTGATTTCTGTTATGTCTTGAGTCACCATTTCGGCTATGGTGGAGTATGGAACCTCTCCTTCATTAATTCCGTAAGCCTGGATGCCATAAAATGATCGATCAGTACATATCTGTGTAGCCAGCAGGTGTAAATTCATTGGGTATCCACCCAATCCTGGCCAGCAAAAGACAGGTAATCCAGTATCTTTTTCCTGTAAACAGGCCAATCGTGAAGATAATCTGGTTGCTTCACCTTCAACGATTTTTGCCAATTGTTTAACTGTTGCAGCCTCAAATAGAGTATGGAGAGGTAGCGATAAAGCAAATTCTTCATTTAAACGTTGTATCAGATGGACGGCTATCAGAGAATTTCCGCCTAAAGCAAAGAAGTCATCTTCGGTAGATATGCGTTCTCGCGTTAGTACTTCTTCCCATATCTTTACAATCTGTGTTTCTGTCGAGGTGCTTGGGAGTACCTGTGGACTGTGTGATACTGTGCTGACTAGTACTTGCAATGTGTCGAAATCGATTTTTCCACTGGAAGTTAGCGGCATGGTATCCAGGAACAAAAATCTGTCAGGTAACATATAGTCCGGTAATGTTTTGCTGAGTTCACTCCGCAGAATTGAAGTAATGTCATACTTTGCTTGCTGGCGTATTGTTTCATCGGCTAATTCAATACAGGCGGTTAATTGTATCGAACGGTGTTGAGGGTCTTTTTCCGCCAAAATTGCAGCGTGTTTCACTTGATCGATAACTTCCATTGCATTTTTTATTTCTTCTAATTCGACCCGCATCCCTCTCACTTTAATTTGATTATCTTTCCGGCCAGCAAAGTGGGCATTACCCTCTTTATCCCAATAAGCCAGATCTCCGGTTCTATAAAGCCGGATTTTTTGCGTATTTTGTGGTATTGCAATTTCAAGAAAGTGCTTTTCTGTGAGATCCTGACGATTCAGATATCCTCTTGCGACTTGAGTACCTGCAATATAAATCTCTCCAATTTCATATTCTGAGGCGAGCTGATAGTGGTGATCGAGAATAAAAAATTCCGTATTGGATACCGGCTTACCAATAGGGACTGAATTAACTTCGTCAGATATTGGGCAGTGATTAACAAGGAAAACTGAAGCATTAATTGTACATTCCGCCGGGCCATACATATTAATCAGTAGACAGTTTGGTAGTATATGGATACATTGAGTGGCGAGTTTTCTTGATAAGCTCTCTGCTCCGATGAATATTTGCTGAAGGGCATGGCATTCCCGGAATTTGTGATTATCGATCAGTGCTTGTAATAGCGTGGGAACACACTGTAACGTGGTCACATTGTGGCGAATAATCAGGTCAATGAGTTGGGGAATATTCCTGTGTGTTCCAGATGAGCTAATAACAACCCGACTACCACAACTGACTGATAATATTTCCCATTGAGCTGCATCAAAGCTGATGGGCGTTTTCTGAATAATTGTTTTTTCAATGTTTAAATCGCATTTTTCATTTAACCAACACATTTGGTTAACGATACTGCGGTGCTCAATCATTACACCTTTCGGTTTCCCTGTACTTCCAGAGGTATAAATGACATAAGCCAAGCTATCCGGGCTAAGGTAGTCATAGAGGATGTTGCTGGTAATGGCACTGGATTCTAATGATTTCTCTACGTCTTCAAGAGTCACGATATGGATATTTTCTGCAACCAACCTGACTAATTTTTCCTTTAATTTTTCTTGGGTAAATATCATTTTCAGATTGCTATCGTGGATCATGTAACGAAGTCGTTCCTCTGGATAATCATGAGACAATGGCAGATACGCACCACCGGCAAAAAGAGTTCCCCAAACTCCGATCATCTGCTCAATCGACGGTTCAACAAATATACCGACGCAATCACCCGCTAAACATCCCAGGTTTTGCAGATAGCAGGCCAGATGTACACTGCCAATTGCCATTTCCAAATAACTGAGTCGCTCTTCACCGTGAATGATTGCTGTAGCCCAGGGAGTTGATCTGACGTGTGAAAAGAGTAATCCCGGTAGGCACTCTTTTCGTTGAAAACTCGCTGGTAACTTAATGTTATTTAACGTTGTCCAATTTTCATTTGCCGGTTGAGCGCTGGAGATATCATATTTTCGATACTGTCCTGTTTTTAATATATTGCGCCATTTGATTATTGGGAGAGTTGATTGCATCTTATTTTATACCTTTATTTAAGGAGAGAAGCCAAAAGGAGAGCGTATCGGCTTCTTCTTTAACTATCTGATATTTCTGTGGAATAAAATTAAAATATTCCAACTTAGAAAAATCATTTCCTGGTCTTATAAATCCTTCCTTTAAGAAGGGGCTATTCAATATTATTAACTATCATGTTTGTTCTTTTTCCACTCTGACGTTTATTTATTAAATACTTGGGATAAATTATCTTTATCGACTTGATGATTCTTGTATTTAGCAAACCTGAGTTATCTATTTTTTTATTAATAAATATGTAGATATAAGATAATTTCTCCTAACGCCTATACTACTTGCTACCATAGACCAGTGAACAGTAGGATGATGTTCAAAACACTTATGACCAATCTGTCAGCAATGGGGGAAATATGGATAGTTTAGGGTCATTGAACGTGTTCGTTCGGGCTGCTGATGCCCGTAGCTTCACAGTTGCAGGTCAACAACTTGGCATCTCTTCGTCGGCGGTTAGTAAGGCTATTGTTCGGTTAGAAGAGCGTCTGGGAATACGCCTTTTCCATCGATCTACGCGAACCGTCACATTAACGCCTGAAGGGACACTATTCTTTGAACGGTGCAAGCGAATTCTTGATGAGGTTGAGGCTGCTGAAACTGAACTGTCTCAGATGCAGAAAATGCCAAGTGGAAAGTTAAAGATTAGCCTACCGTCAGTGGGTATGCTGTTTATGCCGAAATTTGCTGCTTTTAATCGCCTTTATCCAGAGATTAAACTTGATATAAGTTGCTCCGATCGAATAGTGGATGTTATTGAAGAGGGATTTGATGCTGTACTCCGAACCGGTGATCCACGTGATTCCAGATTAATGTCTAGGATGCTAGGTTCTTACCGTCAGGTTATTGTCGGCTCTCCTGCCTATTTTGCGGCCGCAGGTTTTCCAGAAGAACCCGAAGATCTTGTTAGCCATCAGTGCTTATTATATCGTTTTCCAACAAATGGGAAATTAAACGTATGGCCTTTGAATCGTGATGGTAAAAAAATTGAGCTTAACTTACCGTGCAATATGGTGACGGATAGTTTAGAACCGCAAGTCTGTTTTGCCGAGCATGGTCTTGGGATAGCTTGTGTGCCGAATATCGCCGTTTACCGACAGTTGAAAGAAGGCTCTTTGGTCACTGTTTTGGATAAATATAACGAAAGTTCCACAATTTTTCGTATACTTTGGCCATCAAGCCGTCATTTATCCCCTAAGGTCAGAGTATTTGTAGATTTTATGGCGGAGAACCTCTTACCTTTTTAAATAAGTTCTGCAAAGTGGTCTAGTATTATAGATACGTAAAGTGAAAATTTACTTTATGGGATTGGCGCATATATCGTGCGCTCCAATAACGTTATAGAAGAAAAAGATAGAAGAGAAAGTTGTATTAAAACGCAGTAAGCCATTTTAAACAACATAAAGGAGAGTATCTAACATGTTAGTACGCAAGTCGTTGTTGGCCCTGTTTGCAACTGCTTCCCTAACTGCCGCAGGTGTTGCTTATGCAGGTCCGCCCGTAACAGTGACATTTAAGCATCTTGGTGTTTCTGGTAGCGCGGATGCTGTTTATACCATCATTACTAATAATGAATCCGGTACATACGTGAATGCAACACCTAAACCTAGTTCAAGCGTAGGGCCAGGAGAAGTTAATAGTTATCAGGTTCAAAGCCCAATTTCACCTGACGCAAACTACGCGATGGTGCGATATAAGATAGGTTTTAAAACCTGCGAATTTATGACTACTTTTGTGAACACATATGTTAATGGCGTTAAAATTCCGAAATGGAATAAAGGAGCAACGTCCGGTAGTGGGGCTGTTTGTAATGCAACCATCACCTATACTAATTATCTTACCTACGCATGGTCAGTTGAATTTACTATGAAGTAGTGAACAGTGATTTTTAATGGCCGATCGGATTTCAATGCGAAACAGAGTTCCCCCGTTATCTATTGTATCGGCCATATAATCGCAGATATTACTTTGCTTTGAAGTGAACATCTCATGACTAATTCTGCTTAGTGAATTGATGTTCAGTTAAGTATATGCATAGTAGGATCTCGCTCTACTGCTATGACTCTGTAAATTTTTGATTATCTGTCCGTTATATTTTTATCTTGCATTTTCTGTTGATTATATAATTACTAACCACTACTATTAGGAGGGTTTTTTCTTTACTGTATATTTAGTGTAAATAACACAATATATGAGTTATGTTAGCACTAGATTAAAAATAAAAAAACATACGGTAATTTAATTTGTTATTATAAATTAGTGTTGAATGTTTATTTTTTTTAGTTTTGATTTTCTTTGGTATTTTATTGACGTACTATTGGTTCTACACTATTTTTAAAGTTAGAAAGTGTTTTAATTTTTTATAATTTTATGGATTATGATGGTTGAATATGGATGTTCAGTAAATTAGTTGAGTTCTCCGGTTTAATATAAATTTCCATATTTATAACTTGGTGTGAATTTAATCTTATAAGGAATAATATATTATGATTGATCAAAACAATTCTAATGATATAGTTGCCCCTAATATATCGATTTCTGATGTAACTATATCCTCTATTCAAATTGCTCCAGAAATAGCTAGAAACAATGTTCATGTTGTCATTGTTGATGATAAAGGTACTTCACGGGATTTTCTTCTGGATAACTCTGCTGGTGGTTATCAAGGGAATGGTAGTTTAATAACTTTGATTCTTGCACATCTTAATTCAAAAAAAGTCACTATTAGAACTACCGGATATGAATATAATAACCATGGATATATCAATGGCGTATTAATTAAGGGAACAGGAGGTAATTCAGGTAGTTCAGGAGGTAATTCAGGAGGTAATTCAGGAGGTAATTCAGGAGGTGGAACGGGAGGCAGAACCGGGGGATGATAAGGACGGTAAAAATTAGGAATGATAGGAATGAGAATTCTTATAGAAAATATTATTCACTATTATTTACGTTAAAGGTATTAAAAGCTTATCCCATTATGTTATTTTATTTTCCATTTTAAATTTGGGTAGTGTTTAAGATTTTTGCAAAATAACGTCTATTGGGGTAAATAGTGAATTGGAATTAATTATAAATAGAAACCCTGACGTTCAGTCTTCAGGGTTTTTACTTTTTAACAATTGAACATACCCTAAATTTTAGGAACAGTGTTTTAATATTTATGATCGGTTTTTTTAGTGTTTTTTACCTGCTTGTTGACAGTGAAAATGATCTTGTTGATTGAATAAAGAATACTGTATATTATAGTTATGATTTGTATGAAAATATTTTTGTTTTTTAATTATATTAATCAGTTTATTTATCGTGGATTATAAAATCGAATGGATTTTATTGTCATTTAATAAAGTTATTATCCGAAATCACTTATGCTGGTATATGTGGTAATTGTTCTTCATTTCTAGTGAATAAAACGGGACTAGCCAATAGTTATCTTGAAAATCCTTATTTGGTTTTTTGATCTATTATAGTGTTAGTGAATTCAAATAGTATAAGAGTTAAATGGTCAATAAAATATTGACCATTAGGGAATACTATCAGTAAGGTTATTAAGAAATCGATTATTGCTTATGACCTAAGAAGTACTTTAATTCAGGGAGATTGCCATTTTCTCTGAATCTGGCAGGCGTGGTATTAAAGTGCTTTTTGAAGATCCGGGTAAATGTTGCCTGAGAACTGAAACCATACTGTAAGGCGATATCAAGGATTGGTAGGTTTTCTTCACGCAGAGATCTTGCTGCTTCGTGTAAACGCCGCTTACGAACATATTCACCCAAGGTATAGCCTTTCACTTCTTTAAACACTCTTTGTAGATGCCACTTTGAATAACCGCTTCTGTCAGCAATGGTCGCTATTTTTATACCTTCGTTACGTTGGAGCTGAGTTTCGAGCCATCTGACAATATCATTCACTACACTTTCTGACATTTTCACCTCCCACTGATAGTGGGCTAGTTGCTAAAATATTAGATTTCGTTAGTTATTTCTATAAGGATAATAACTATAGTTATTAATGAGTGTATTTTAAAATAAATCCGGGATATCTATAGGCAAAAAATGCTATTTATAATTGATAATTATTATCATTTATGCAAATTTCCTTTGTTTTAATAATAAGTAGCATCAAATGATCTTCACTAATTTATTCAAAACAGTATCATCGTTCGTCATTTAATTTAATGGAGGTTGTAATGCAATCGGACTTGGCTTTTTTAACTAAAAAGTTGGCATTTTTTGTTCTTTATGCTCTGATTTTAGCCATGATCATAGGCTTACTCTTTATTGATGTTATCTATTTGCAGAATGCAGTGAAGGAGAACTCATTAACTGAAATTGCTCAGGAAAGTATACTGTTTGTTATTTCTGCTGTATTTCTGCTGGAAGCGAAAAAGAATAGTCAATTACGTCCTGCATTAGTTTTGATATCAGGTTTTTTTGCTTGTTTATTGATAAGAGAGCTGGATGCTATATTTGATGAAATATTTCATGGTGCCTGGGCGTGGATTGCTATTCCGTTAGCGCTAATTTGTATTTTTTACTCTGCTTATAAAGGTAGGGATACGTTGGCTGGGCTTGTTCATTTTACGCGCCATCAAAGTTACAGCATGATGGTTGCAGGTATTTTGTGTGTACTCGTTTTTTCCCGTTTGTTTGGTATGGGAGAATTATGGAAAGGTTTGATGCTTGAACATTTTGATCGAACAGCAAAAAATATGGTTGAGGAAGGATGTGAACTTCTGGGTTATTGCTTGTGCTTGATTTCAACTTTCTGGTATCTGCCTGATGCAATAAAGTTTCGTAAGTAAAGAGTAAGACAGGCAATTGGCTGAAATAATTTGCCTGTCAAATTTACTGTTATTGCCTCAAATAAATCTGAGGCTGTTGAGTCTCAGGATGGCGGGTAATGCCAAGATCTGCTTGATACCATTTTCTCAGAGTGTGATCATTTAGTACTTCTTCTGGTGTACCCGCAGCGACTAACTTCCCTTTATGTAATAGAAAGATTTTATCTGCATAGAGAGCAGCAAGATTCAAATCATGTAGAACACAGCACATAGCCATAGGCTGTTTCCGTGTCAGTCGGTAAAGCAGGCGTAAAGTATGTTGCTGGTGGTAGAGATCCAAGGCCGATGTTGGTTCATCAAGAAACAAGCAACACTCTGTCGGTGTTGGATGCCAAAGTTGGGCAAGGACACGAGCGAGTTGTACTCTTTGCTGCTCACCACCAGAGAGTTGCCGGTAGTCACGGTGACGTAATTCCTGGCAATCCGTTTGTTCAATAACGGTATCAATTGCTGTCTGTTTATGATGAATACCATGAGGAGAGCGCCCCATAGCGATCACTTCTTCCACACTGAAAGGGAAGGAGAGTGAGCTATGTTGACGCATGACGGCACGAGTGCGCGCTAATTGTTCCGCAGGCCATTGCTCAATGGGTATTCCATGTAAATAACATTGCCCATGTTCAGGTTTTATATATCCCGTTAATAGTCGCAATAATGTGGATTTCCCAGCGCCATTTGGCCCAATGATGGCGACAATCTCGCCTTTATTTACCGAGAGCGAAACATTATCAATAATTTTCTGGTTGCCAATTGAATAGCTTAAATTCTGTGCTTGCAGAGAAATATTATTTTTTATGGCATCCATTATGTGCGGCTCCCCGGCCCTGGTTGTTTGAGTATCAACCATAGAAAATATGGGCCGCCGATTAAACCAGTAATTAGGCCAACGGGTATTTCTGCTGGTGAGACTAATGTTCTTGCCAGTGTATCTGCGGTAAGCAGAAGAGAAGCTCCGCCTAAAGCAGCACCGGGAAGTAGCCAATTATGATCACCACCAAATCTCATTCTGATCAAATGTGGGACAACTAGTCCAACAAATCCAATAACACCACTTAATGCAACAGCACTGCCAATAAGCAGGGCGCTGAGTAGTAATAACTGGAATTTAGTGCGTTGGACATTTATACCAAGATAGTGGGCCTCTTCATCTCCTAATTGCAGCAGATTCAGTTTACGGGCCTGACTGAATGTTAGGATAATAGCGGGAATAATTAAAGAAGCTGTAATTGCCAACGTCGGCCACTCTATCTGGCTGAGTGAACCCATCATCCATAAAGAGAATTGTCGTAGCTGTTGATCGTCACTGATATAGCTCAGGACACCAATAGCAGACATACAAAGGGCATTGATAGCAATCCCGGCGAGTAATAAGCGGGCCAGATTTCCGTAATTATATTTATTGAGTGAAAAAATCAGTAATGAAATTAACAGGCTGCCAATAAAAGCGGCGATAATATGTCCATACACAGCGATGACAGATGGCAGGCTAACTGGCAGAACAATTGCCATTGCAACCATCAATGCGGCTCCACTGCTAATACCTAGTAGGCCAGGATCAGCGAGTGGATTGCGAAATAACCCTTGCATTACAGCCCCGGAAGTCGCTAAAGCACAGCCAACCAGTATGGCTAATAGCACCCTTGGTAATCTGATATTCAGCCAGATTTGCCACTGGGGATCACTAATGGAAGATTCCCATAATGTCTTGAAAGATAATGATAATGCGCCAATATTGGCAGAACCAATAGCCAACCCGGACAGTAACAAACAAAGAAACGCCAAGCCCAAACCCGGAGACTTCATACGGCTCATTGAGTCTTCTCCGCCGCCTGTCTGAGTTGTTTCATCACTGAGGGGGTTTCGAGGCCAAAACCGAGTAGCCCCATATCATCTACAATTAAAACCCGTTGTTTTTGACCGGCAGGGGTGTGTTTCAATCCGGGTAATTGCCAGATTTTATCCAAACCGCCCATTGATTTAATACCATCTTCCGTCACTAATAACAGATCTGGTGCGCTGGCAATAACACCTTCCTGGGAAAGTGGGCGGTAATTGTTGAAACCTTGCATGGCATTAGTGGCACCAACAGCGCGAATCATTTTGTCCGCTGCGGTTTTTTGGCCGGCAGCCATTGGCATGATACCTCCGTGACTCATCACAAACAGAATACGAGTCGGCAAGGTAGTTGTTGGTATTTCTGCCAGTGCTTTTTGATATTGTTGAATCAGTTGTGCACCGCGTTCAGTCTGATTGACCGCCTTAGCGACGGTCTTAATTTTTTCAGGAACGGCTTCTAACGCTGCTTTTCCGGTTATCTGAATCACTTCTACACCAGAATCCTGGAGCTGCTTAAGTGCCAGTGAAGGTTTTGCCAACTCACTGGTTAGCACCAGTGTCGGATTCATAGAGAGAATGCCTTCAGGGTTAAGCATTCTCATATAGCCGACATCGGGTAAGGCAAGCAATTCGGTTGGTTTCTGGCTGGTGCTGTCTCTGGCGACAACTTTTTCACCTTCACCAAGTGCAAAAACAATTTCAGATACATCGCCACCGATAGTGACGATCCGTTCAGTGGAAAAAGCACTGAACGATACCGTAAGGACAAATGTCAGAAGCCATTGTTTCATGCTACACGCTCTTCCTGTATTGATTGCAGTTTTGGCAGAGCAGCCACTTGCTCACGCCACTGAGTTTGTTCAGGAGTGCCTTCTGTACGCTGACCAAACAGTTGAGCAATCTGATTGCCATTAGCATCAAATAACTCCAGGCTGGTGACAAAACCATCCTCTGTTGGTTTACGGGTTACCCAGCTTTCAGCAATAGCACTCTCTATTAAATGTAGTGTGAAATTGCGGTTAAAGATATTAATCCATTTCTGATCTGAGTTTTCTTCCTGATGTGGCATCAGACGTTCCAGCTTTCCGGTGAAAATTTGTACGCAACCATGATTACTGACGAAGATCATGATCTCATTCTGATCGTTATAAGCGGCGTTGATAAGTTCATTCAGTGCAGAATTTCCCACCTTGTAAGCCAGATCATCCTGTACCGCATTGAAAACTTGTTGACGGCTCAGATTATGGTTTTTAAGTAACGTGAAGAATTGATGAACGTTAGTCATTGCTCGCCATTCTTTATCAAGCTGTGCTTTCAATTCATTTGTTAGAGTTGAATAGGTGATTTCTTCTATAGGTTTGATGACCAGTGTGGGGTTGTCTTCTGCCTGATATTTTTCTATCAGTGCTTCCCAGGCTGTTATATCAGTATTACCTGTTGCATAAACTTTATGCAATGCGTCACCCTGATGATCAAAAAATTGAATGCTGTGGCGCACACCATTTTTTGCGGGTTCAACCAGATAAAATATACTACTCCAATGTCCAAAGAATATCCTCAAGTCGAGTTCACGAGGGTTCAGGACCAGCCCAGCGTGGCTGCTGAAATGGGTATTTTCATACCGGCCAATTTGTTCATGAACAGCAAAATCATTGCGGGTGATCGCCTTAATTTCACCAACAACAGCTAACTCTTCCAGTAAAGTTGGGGCGTCAACATTAAGGCGTTTGGCATCGATACCAACACGGCTATGTAATAATTCACCTTCACTGACATTCAGATAGGCTGCCAGATCACGGGCATATTTGGCTTTGTTATCGGATTTGGCTTGTAGATAACGTTCATAAAGTGAATAATTCACAATTTAACTCCTTGAAATACATGTATTTAATTACCACTGGTAACTGACTAACAGTTTGGCATTGCGGCCATCCTGCGGTGTTCCCTGTGGTGAGTAGTATTCTTTATCAAAAGCATTGCCTAAAACTGCTGTAGTAGTCACACCTTTGAGCATTCCTTCACCTTGATAGCTGACATAGAAATCATTAACGCCATAGCCTGCCTGTTGTTTAGGATCTCTACCTCTAGCATCTTTACCTTTGAAGTCAGTATGCTTGGTGAATTGACCTACCCAGCCGACAGAGAAACCGGTTTGTGCAATAGGGATTTCCAGTATGCTGGTGATAGTATCTGGGCTGAGGTTATCAAGAGATCCACCGCTTTTTTCATCTTTACCTTCTGTGCGGTTGTAAGCCAGTTCCCAAGAGAACAGATTGGATTCATAGTTTATGGAAGCATCCCATCCCCAAATCTTGGCGCTAGATATATTAACAGATGTTGTGTTCCTTCCTCGGTTGACTACATCTGACTTAATATAATCTTTGGCTTTAGTATCAAAGTAACTCGCTTTAAATTTCAGCTCGTCGTTATCTGCTAGTAGATCATTGAAACGTAATCCAAAACCAGATTCCCACGTTTCGTTGCTTTCTGGACGGAGATTTGGATTAGGGGTCCAGAAGTTTCCAGGATAGTGCATAGAATCACTGTACATTTCCCCCATCGTCGGTGCACGGAAAGCTTGAGAATAAGAGGTAAACAGCATCGACCAGTCAGTTGGTGTAATACTAATAGCTCCTTTGGAAGACCATTTATCAGCGCTGACGTCCTTATATTTAGAATTCGTTCCTTTATAGTTGTCATAGCGAGTACCGACGACAATAGAGACTGGCAGGTCGCGCAGCGTTATCTCATCTTGCAACCAACCGGAATAAAAGCGTATATCAGCATCAGGGAAGCTATCAGTGTTACCTTTTGGGGTCTGTCTCTGTTTGTAAGTTTCACCACCGTAAGTAAATTGATGTGCCAGAGGGCTGTCTGTCCACAGGCGGGAGCGGTTTTCCAATTTTACGCCATAGGTTTTCTGTTTACGGCCTTCGAAACCCTTCTCTTTAGTACGGGCATCAATAGTGATATCGGAATAATAAAGGTCAGTTTTGGCATTTAACCAATCATATTCTGCTGGATTTAATTGGTAGCTGAGTTGGGCGTCACGTTGAGTTGTCGTGCGATCAGTCCATGATTTAGGTTTATTATTTTTACTAGTAAGAGATTGCGGATTTTTAGGCTGATTAGCCTCATTACGGTAATAGCGTAATTGGCTGCTTAAGGACTGGTTGTCATCAATTTTCCAACTGCCTTTTGCCATCAGGTTACTGATAAATTCGTCATTATCGGCAACCACACCACCACCGTGACGGATGTTACCTGAATCACGGGTACTGAAGGCAAATACACCATCCAGGGATTCTGATTTCGCGAACGTTGCACCACCAAAGCCCATACTATGGTCACCCGTTGCACCGCGGGCAAAAACGCGGAATCCGTGATCTTGACCAGCTTGCAGAAGATTTGCGGCATCGACAGTTTGATAAGCGATCACACCGCCTAAGGCACCACTGCCGTAGAGTAGGGCGGAAGGGCCGCGTACAACTTCGACTTGTTTAATGAGTGCTGGGTCCAGGAACGTGCCATTGATATGACCGGTATCGGTACCTTGGCGAATACCGTCAATCAACGTCAAAACACCTTTTGGACCATAACCACGCAGACTAACATCTTGCCCATTAGCACGGTTTGTACCGGCTATATTAATACCGGGTATTTTTTTGATGAGGTCGTTAGCATTACCGGCTGTCTGACTTTGTGGTGACTTACTCTTTATCACAGTTACCATCATGGGAGCGTCGAAACTATCCCTTTCATTACCTGTTGCATAAACAGTTATCACCTCGCGGGATGATTTATCACTGTCGGCATCGAGCGATTTTGTTGCCGCATAAGCAGCCGGAATACTACTGATAATTGCCAAGCTTAATGCTGATAGTTTGAGTGTTGATCTTGCAGATTGAGACATCAGGCGAATCTCCATAATAATATTTTATGAGTTATGGATATAGCTGGCTGCCCCGATACGCGATCCGGGTGGCTGGCTGAGTTATTATTTTATTTAGTTAGTATCAGCTTACCGGCTTTAGTTTGGCGCAATTGGTAGAATTCTCCTTGGTGACGAATTCTGGTAATTCCTAGCTCACCTAATAGTTGTTTACTGTCAATGTAGCCAATTTCTACAATTTCAGCAGGATAGGTGTTGCATTGTTTTTCAAGTGTAATACAAGAATGTTGGTGACATATTTTAGTCATAAAACCACTTTGCGAATACTAACTATTATCATAGTGAGAATTATTATCGTTATATAAAGAGGTGACTTCAAGCAATATTTTTGGTGGTCAGGAGCAACATATTAATGAAATTTAATTAATGTGTTGTCAGTTAGCCTCTTATGAATGAAAAAGGCTAACTCGGAATAAGGATTTAGAAACGGTAACTTACTGCTTCGGCGAGAATGTCAATAAGCTGTTCTGTATCTTGCCAGTTTAGACAAGGATCTGTGATCGATTGACCGTAATTTAGCGGTTGCCCCTGAATGACTTGCTGGGTGCCTTCAACCAGAAAACTTTCAACCATCACACCGACAATAGCGGTAGAACCCTCTTGAATCTGGTGGCCCACCTCTTTTGCTATAGTCAGTTGGCGTTTATGAATTTTTTGACAATTACCATGACTGAAATCGATAACTAAATGTTCTGGTAAATTAAATTCACGTAGTTGAGTACAAGCTGTAGCAATATCTTTAGCACTGTAATTAGGTTGTTTGCCTCCACGCATAATAATGTGGCCGTATGGGTTGCCTTCGGTTTGATAGATGGTCATCTGGCCGTGCTTATCTGGCGAGAGAAATGTGTGACAGGCACTGGCTGCACGGATTGCATCTATGGCGATACGGATGTTGCCATCCGTTCCATTTTTAAAGCCAACTGGACAGGAGAGGGCGGATGCCATTTCTCGGTGAATCTGGCTTTCTGTTGTTCTGGCTCCGATCGCGCCCCAACTGATCAGATCGGCAATATATTGGCCGGTCACCATATCCAGAAACTCGGTTGCCGTAGGTAAACCCAACTCATTGACGTCAACCAATAATTTCCGGGCCAAAGTAATGCCCCGATTTACCTGGCAAGAACCGTCGAGATAGGGATCTGAAATTAAACCTTTCCAGCCCACCACTGTGCGTGGTTTCTCAAAATAGGTGCGCATAATAATTTCCAGTCTGTGCTGGTATTTTTCACGCAATCTGTTCAGTCGCTGAGCATAATCTAAAGCGGCATCAATATCATGAATAGAGCAAGGACCGATGATTACCATAAGCCGTGGATCGTTCCCGCAAAGAATATCGGCAATACGTTTCCGTGACGCTGTCACATTGTTGACGATTTTTTCGGATACGGGAAATTGAATTGCAAGAGTTTGAGGTGTTACCAAACTGTCGACACGGTGAGTCCTTAAACCATCTGTTTTGTACATATATTTTCTCGAAGTTCGTTTCACATTAGCAGGCATATCTATAGGTAATTGAAATTACAATAAACGAAAACGACTAAGTTAAACAAATGATATAATTAATCATATGATAAATTTTTTTCCATTATTCCTATTGATATATTTTTAAAACATTCGGCGGTTTAGCTTCATCATATCGATTATTTTGGTTGAGATTTCTTCAACAGAATAATTGGTGGTGTTAAGATAATTAATCTTATTCTTACGGAATAAAGCTTCAACTTCGGAAATTTCTATTCTACATTGCCTCAATGATGCATAACGGCTATTTTCTCGACGTTCTTCCCTAATCGCTGCCAGCCGTTCAGGGCTTATAGTTAAACCGAATAACTTATGTTGAAATTGTTTTAATGTCGCAGGTAATTGTAAATTGTCCATATCATCCGCAGTAAAAGGATAATTTGCAGCCTGAATACCAAATTGCATGGCTAAATAGAGGCTAGTGGGTGTTTTCCCACAGCGGGATACGCCCAATAGGATAACCTGTGCCTGGTCAAGATTACGTAAAGAGATACCATCATCATGTGCCAGGGCATAATCAATAGCAGCTATACGTGCATCGTACTGGCTGAGATTCTTCTCAGTCAGGCCGTGAGTGCGATTAAGTTCGGGTTTGGGTTCCAACCCGGTTTCTTGCTGTAATGGCGCTACCAGTGTTTGTACAATGTCCTGACAAAATCCTTCGCTGCTGGTAATAATATTTTTCACTCCAGAAGAGATAATAGAATAGAAAACTAAAGGTCTTATACGCGTATCCTGATATATCTGATTTATTTGTTGCTTTATTTCTTCTGCGCGGGTTTCACTGGCAACAAAAGGAAGAGTATAAGAAGTTATTTTGATGGGAAATTGTGATAAGACAGCATGGCCCAATACTTCTGCGGTAATTGCCGTGCCATCTGAAATAAAAAAGACAGTGCGTTCAACACTTTCAACACTATTACGACCATTACGTTTCGCTGATGTTTCTAATCTGAATTTTGCCATGATATTTATAGTGACCTTTTATCTTTCCAATCGTTTAGTTAAATGAAACCGAGTTTCGATTTTCTGCAAAGTATACCTAAGAAAAAAATAATGTGTTGGGTTGATCGATTCACCTTTCTATGTGTGCGAAAACATTGTGTTAGTCTATTTATGACTGCGCTATGCAGTGCCAATTTTCCGATTTGTATACCCTATGGATTTCAAGATGCATCGCGACGGTAAGGGAGCGAATCCCCGGGAGCATAGATAACGATGTGACTGGGGTGAGTGAGTGCAGCCAACAAAGAGGCAACTTGAAAGATAACGGGTATCTCTCACGAATGCTAAAAGGATTGTTTTAATGCCCAATAATGACCTCACTCCGCGTAATGTGCTTTGGTATAACCAATTAGGTATGCATGATATTGACCGGGTTGGTGGTAAAAACGCCTCCCTGGGAGAAATGATCACTCACCTGTCAGAGTTGGGGGTTTCTGTCCCGAATGGTTTCGCCACGACAGCACAGGCATTTAATGATTTCTTGGAACAAAGTGGTGTCAATCAGCGTATTTATGACTTGCTGGATGAAACGGATGTTGATGATGTCAATCAACTGGCTAAAGCCGGTGCACAAATTCGCCAATGGGTGATTGATACACCATTTACGCCACAACTAGAAAAAGATATTCAGGATGCTTATCAACAGTTGTCTGAAGGAGAGCCTGAAGCCTCTTTTGCTGTACGTTCTTCGGCAACGGCTGAGGATATGCCTGACGCCTCTTTTGCCGGGCAGCAGGAAACCTTTCTAAACGTGCAAGGCATTGATACTGTGATGGTTGCCATCAAACATGTGTTTGCTTCATTGTTTAATGATCGCGCTATTTCCTATCGTGTCCATCAGGGATATGACCATCGGGGGGTTGCATTATCAGCGGGTGTACAACGTATGGTGCGTTCTGATCTCGCCTCTTCCGGTGTGATGTTCACTATTGATACTGAATCAGGGTTTGATCAGGTTGTTTTTATTACCTCTGCTTACGGATTGGGTGAGATGGTTGTTCAGGGCGCTGTGAATCCGGATGAGTTCTATGTTCATAAATCAACCCTGAATAAGGGTAAACCAGCAATTGTGCGACGTAATCTGGGTTCTAAAAAACTGCATATGATCTATGCTGACAATAAAGAACATGGCAAGCAGGTACGCATCGAAGATGTACCAGCATCACAACGCAATCGTTTCTCTTTAGCTGATGAAGAAGTTGAGGCATTGGCGCGTCAGGCGTTACTAATTGAAAAACATTATGGCCGACCAATGGATATTGAATGGGCTAAAGATGGTCATAACGGCAAGTTATACATTGTTCAGGCGCGTCCTGAGACTGTCCGCTCAAATCAGCAGGTTATGGAACGTTACCAACTGAATGAACAAGGTCAGGTATTGGTGGAAGGACGTGCCATAGGCCATCGTATTGGTGCAGGTCGAGTAAAAGTTATTCACAACTTGAATGAAATGGATCGCATCCAACCGGGTGATGTTCTGGTTACTGATATGACCGATCCGGATTGGGAGCCTATTATGAAAAAAGCTGCTGCGATTGTGACTAACCGCGGTGGCCGGACCTGTCATGCAGCGATTATTGCCCGTGAATTGGGCATTCCCGCAGTTGTTGGATGTGGTGATGCAACGGAACGTTTGAAAGAGAATCAGTCGGTGACAGTGTCCTGTGCGGAAGGTGATACGGGTTTTGTTTATCAAAATCAACTGAATTTTACTGTACAAAGTTCTCAAGTCGATCAGTTACCAGAGCTTGATGTAAAAATTATGCTAAACGTCGGCAATCCAGATCGTGCATTTGATTTTGCCCGTTTGCCGAATGATGGTGTAGGTCTTGCTCGTTTGGAATTTATTATCAATCGGATGATTGGTGTACATCCCCGAGCATTACTGGAGTTTGATCAGCAAACTCCTGAGTTGCAGCAAGAGATAAAATCGCTGATGGCAGGTTATGACAACCCGGTTGAGTTCTATGTTGGGCGCTTGACGGAGGGGATTGCCACTCTGGCGGCTGCATTCTGGCCGAAACGGGTTATTGTCCGTTTGTCTGATTTTAAATCCAATGAATATGCCAATCTGGTTGGTGGTGACATTTATGAACCTGATGAAGAGAACCCTATGCTAGGTTTCCGTGGTGCAGGGCGTTATGTTTCTGACAGTTTCCGTCGCTGTTTTGCATTGGAGTGCGAAGCCGTTAAACGTGTACGTAATGATATGGAGTTGACCAACGTTGAAATTATGATCCCGTTCGTTCGTACGGTAGCGCAGGCTGAAGCAGTGATTGCTGAATTGGCATCCCAAGGGTTGAAGCGCGGTGAAAACGGATTGAAAGTCATTATGATGTGCGAGATTCCGTCCAACGCAATTCTGGCAGAACAGTTCCTTGAACATTTTGATGGCTTCTCTATTGGTTCTAATGATATGACTCAACTGACTCTTGGTTTGGATCGGGATTCTGGGGTGGTATCTGAACTATTTGATGAACGTAATGATGCGGTCAAAGCGCTGCTCTCATTGGCTATTCAAGCGGCTAAGCGTCAAAACAAGTATGTGGGAATTTGTGGTCAGGGGCCTTCAGACCATCAGGATTTTGCTCATTGGTTGATGGAAGAAGGGATTGATAGCCTGTCATTAAATCCAGATACCGTTGTAAAAACTTGGTTAGGATTAGCGAAAGTGAGTTAATTGAGAATAATACTCAATTGAAACTAAAGGCCCGTCAAAATAATGGCGGGTTTTTTAACAACTAGAGTCGTTAATTATCGTTCTAAGGGAAAGTATAAAAATAGCAAAAAAAAAGCCTATCATGGGCGTGATAGGCAAGGACTACACACAGCAATATAGGTGTTTCTAACAAGTAGAACCATCAAAAGGAGAAATAAACGTCTCGTTCATAGCCCACTTATATTAATTTAGTTAAATAGTTTATTCATTAAGAATTGTCCTAATTTACGTATTATTTACGGCTATAATGAGCCAAATTTAACGATTTTTTAACAATTACTTTACAATAATGATATTTAATAAATCAGCACCTCAGAAGAATGATAAGTTTTATTGAGATTATGATTTAGCGAAAGAGCTAACTCTCTTTCGCTATATAAGTCAGAATTAATTATCATACAAATTTATTCTGAAAATTTCTGTTCCAGATATTTTTCAGTTTCGGCTAAATCATTTTTAGGTTCTGGGACTTCATTCATCCATGCGATTAATAAACGATAAGCAACTGCTAATACAACGGGGCCGATAAATAAGCCAATCATGCCAAATGAGAGTATTCCACCAATAACGCCTATTAATATTAGCACCATAGGTAAATCTGCGCCCAGACGGATTAAAAATGGGCGAAGAAACCCATCCATTGTCGTTACGATACCGCTCCAGACCAGTAGCACGGTTCCCCAGGTTGTATCACCTGTCCAATAAAGCCAGGCAACAGCGGGAACTAAAATCAGTAATGGGCCGAGTTGAGCGACACAACAGACAAACATGAGTACTGTCAGTAATGTAGCATAAGGAATGCCTGAAACAGCCAAGCCAAGACCACCGATAATGGCTTGAACCAATGCGGTAACCACCACTCCAAGCGCTACGGCACGGATGGATTGTGCTGCTAACAGGATGGCGGCATCTCCGCGTTTATTTGCCAAGCGAATGGCAAAATGGCGAATGCTCATCGTCACCTGTTCTCCTTTTAGATATAAGAGCACGCTGAATAGCACCATCAAACCGAGATGGAATACGAAACGCCCGGCATTTGCTGCTTGAGTAAAGAACCAGGTTGCTGCTTCTCCAACATAAGGCTGGACTTTAGCTATCAGAACATTTCCACCATCAGTAATGAGTGAGTTCCAACCGCTGTATAGTTTATCGCCAACCAGAGGGATGTTATTCAGCCAGGTCATTGTCGGTATCTGAAAATGAGAGGGGGATTTAGCCCATTGGATTAATGGCGCGCTGTTTTCCAATAAACTACTAACCAGTAATGCGATAGGGATCACAAATAATAGGATTAACAGTAGCGTCATGATGGAGACAGCAATCCAGCGCTTACCCCACAAACTGTTCTGTAGTTTTTCTAATAATGGCCAGGTGGCGATGACAACCATGCCTGCCCAGACAAAACCAAAGATAAAAGGTTTTATCACCCAAAAACTGGTAACGATTAACAATGATAGGAAAATTAAAGTAAATAATAGTTTGGGGAGGTCGTAATGCGGTTGAGATTTGTCCATAAGTTAATTTCTCTCAGGGATTTAGTGGCGCTAAAGATAATGAATAAATAGGATGTTATCTACAGGTTACTCAAAATAGGTGAATATTATGATAAGGTAAACGCTTGCCTTCTCAGACAAATCAGTTAACGGTGGTAAATGGTTACGGCTGATTAAGGCATTGATTCAAAGATAGTATAAATAAAGCAATGTGGACACTCATTTTAAAAGGGTCAAAACGATAATGATCCCACGCATATCACAAGCACCGCACGTCAGTGAGGTCGCACAGAAGTTCTTGGATACATTAAAGGAACAAGGATTTACCGGAGATGTTGCCAGTAGTTATGCCGATCGTCTGACAATGGCGACAGATAACAGTATCTATCAACTCTTACCACAGGCTGTCGTTTTCCCTCGATCCAGTGCCGATGTGGTTTTACTGGCTCGTGTCGCAGGTGAAAAAGAATATCAGAATTTGACATTTACTCCACGCGGTGGCGGTACAGGCACAAACGGCCAGGCGCTTAATGACGGCATTGTGGTGGATATGTCCCGTTATATGAATCGCATTCTTGAGATTAACCCGGAGCAAGGTTGGGTCAGAGTTGAAGCGGGTGTGATTAAAGACCAACTGAATCAATATTTGCGTCCATATGGTTATTTCTTTTCACCGGAGCTTTCAACCAGTAACCGTGCAACATTGGGCGGTATGATTAATACTGACGCATCCGGTCAGGGCTCATTAGTCTATGGTAAAACTTCTGATCATGTTCTTAGCCTACGGGCAGTTCTATTAGGGGGGGAATTACTTGACACCCGCGCTATGGATATAGTCCAGGCGGAATCGATTGCGCAAGAGGATTCTGTTACCGGTCGCATTTATAACACGGTGCTTAGTCGTTGCCGTGAACAACGTGAACTTATCGTTGAAAAATTCCCCAAACTTAATCGCTTTCTGACCGGTTATGATTTGCGCCATGTTTTCAGTGACGATATGCGGAAATTTGACTTAGGTCGTATCTTAACCGGTTCAGAAGGAACGCTAGTTTTTATTACCGAAGCGGTTTTGGATATTACTCCGCTGCCAAAAGTTAGGCGATTGGTGAATGTGAAATATGATTCATTTGATTCTGCACTGCGTAATGCCCTTTTTATGGTGGAGGCAAAGGCATTATCGGTTGAAACCGTGGATTCCAAGGTGCTGAATTTGGCGCGTGAGGATATCGTCTGGCATTCAGTTAAGGAATTGATCACTGATGTTCCGAACAAAGATATGCAGGGGTTGAATATTGTTGAATTCAGTGGCGATGATCAACCTTTGATAGACCGGCAAGTAGAAACACTTTGTCAGCGCCTTGATGAACTGATGGATAGCAAGCAAGCTGGGGTTATTGGTTATCAAATTTGCCGAGAGTTAGCTGATATTGAGCGTATTTATGCCATGCGCAAGAAAGCGGTTGGCTTGTTGGGTAACAGTAAAGGTGCGGCGAAACCCATTCCTTTTGTGGAAGATACGTGTGTGCCGCCACAGCATCTTGCTGATTATATTGCGGAATTCCGGCAACTATTGGATAGCCATCATCTCAATTATGGTATGTTTGGTCATGTGGATGCGGGGGTGCTGCATGTTCGGCCAGCGTTGGATATGTGTGATCCTCAGCAGGAAATACTGATGAAACAGATTTCTGATGCAATTGTCAGTCTTACGGCACGTTATGGTGGTTTGCTGTGGGGAGAGCATGGTAAAGGATTTCGTGCTGAATACAGCCCGGCATTTTTCGGTAGCATCTTGTATGAAGAATTACGCCGGATTAAGGCTGCTTTTGACCCGGATAATCGCTTGAATCCGGGTAAAATTTGTCCGCCGATGGGGATTGATGCTCCTATGATGAAGGTCGATGCTGTTAAGCGAGGAACTTATGACCGGATAATTCCGGTAAATGTCAAGAATACATTCCGTGGCGCTATGGAGTGTAATGGGAATGGGCTCTGTTTTAATTTCGATGCCAAAAGCCCGATGTGTCCATCAATGAAAGTGAGTCAGCAACGTATCCATTCGCCGAAAGGACGCGCAACACTGGTGCGTGAATGGCTGCGCCTTTTGACGGAACAGGGGGTGGAGCCGACGCTACTGAAACAAGGATTAGAGCAAAAACGACCAAGTTTGCGTGGGTTGATTGAGAAGACTCGCAATAGCTGGCAGGCATGGCGTGGTGAGTATGACTTTTCTCACGAAGTGAAAGAGGCAATGTCGGGTTGTCTGGCATGCAAAGCTTGCTCAACACAGTGCCCGATTAAAATTGATGTTCCGTCATTTCGTGCGCGTTTTCTTGAGTTATATCATGGCCGCTATTTTCGCCCTTTACGTGATCATATCGTGGCGAGTGCGGAAAGCAGTACGCCATTAATGGCTAAGGTCCCTCGGGTCTTTAATTTCTTCCTGAAACAATCGTGGATGCAAGAATTGAGTTGCCGGACTATCGGCATGGTGGATTTACCCTTGTTATCCAGCCCGACGCTGCACCAACAACTGGCGGGTCATTATGCACTTTCGACCACACTGGAACAGCTTGAAAAAATGGAACAAGTTCATCGTAACGAACACGTGTTGATCGTTCAGGACCCGTTCACGAGTTATTACGATGCAAAAGTTGTGGCTGATTTTGCCTATTTGGTAGAAAAATTGGGATATAAACCCGTATTGCTGCCATTTTCTCCAAACGGTAAAGCACAACATATCAAAGGCTTCTTATCCCGTTTTGCTAAAACGGCCAAAAAGACGTCAGATTTTCTGAACCGGGTTGCTGAGTTGGGTATTCCTATGGTCGGTATCGATCCAGCGCTGGTACTGTGCTACCGGGACGAATATAAAGAAATTTTGGGAGAACAGCGTGGGAAGTTTGAGGTTCAGCTTGTTCATGAATGGTTGATTAATACCTTACCAGAGAAAAGTGGCCATGAAGAAAGATCCGGTGATAAATGGTATCTATTTGGACATTGTACCGAAGTGACTATGCTACCGGGCAGTAGTCAACAGTGGGAAAAAATTTTCCATCGGTTGGGTAGCAAGCTGGATAATATCAGTGTAGGCTGCTGTGGCATGGCCGGAACCTATGGTCATGAAAACAAAAACATAGAACACTCTATTGGTATCTATAAGTTATCCTGGCAACCTGCCTTACAGAAATTCCCATTGGAGCGCTGTCTAAGTTCCGGTTATTCCTGCCGCAGTCAGGTTAAGAGGATAGAAGGGCAAGTACTTAAGCATCCGTTGCAAGCTTTATTGGAGATAATCCCATGATTTGGAAACGTGATATTGGACTGGATAGCCTGAATCAAGTAAATAGCCAATGTATGATGGGCCATCTGGGCATAAAAATCACGCATATCGGTGATGACTATATTGAAGGCACAATGCCGGTTGATTATCGCACGCGTCAGCCATTTGGTTTATTGCATGGCGGGGCATCTGTTGTGCTGGCAGAATCACTCGGTTCTTTAGCTGGGTATCTCTGTTCCGAAGGTGAGAAAAAAGTTGTTGGGCTGGAAATCAATGCTAATCATATTCGCTCGGTTCGTGGTGGTGAAGTGAAAGGCGTATGTAAACCTATTCATATTGGCCGCAATCACCAGGTGTGGAGAATTGATATTTTTGATGAGCGGCAACATTTGTGCTGTACCTCTCGGTTAACCACATCAGTTTTGCCTGGATAAAATATAAAACAAAAGTAGAAGTAGGTTATTATGTGAAATAACCTACTATTTAAGTGAAAAAGTTATTTTTTAAGATAATTTACTTGAGTTGCGATAACCTTTAAGAAGTATATATATTTATAGAGCTTATCGATATTTTTATAATATTATGGGTTATTTGAGTTGATTGTATATGTTCTATAAGTTTAAATGTCTAATGGAATAGAAGTGGTGAATGATATTAAAAGAATTAATATTGGGATAGGAAAAAATCTAATTGAAAATTTTTATTTAAATCTGTAAACGCCAGTATATATCAATTAATGCTAAAATTTCAGTAGTTTTAATTAATGTCTAATTCCACTGAAATATAAAGGGTGCCTGAGAACTAAAGCCATAACAACATCTAAAAGGGCGGGAGTAAAAACCTCCCGCCTGAGGTTGCCTTACCTGTTGCTGGATTCGTAAGCCATAATTGCCGCAACCTCTGTATTACCTCGTTTGACATGGAGCTTACAGAGTGAACCCCTTGTTATCCATGTGAACAGGAGTAATGTCACACAAATAATGATCAAACTAAATATTGCGATTTTTTGCGGCTTCATCACCTTCTCTCCTTGCTTTTTGTCAGGTAAGAGGCTAGCCTTATGTTGTTCAGCATTAGGAGTAGCCTCATTTCGATTTATAGTCGGATGGGGCTTTTCTCTTCCTGCCTGGAATATAATGCTCAAGACAGAAAGTCTCAAGCACCCGGAGGCAGTATACTTTTATTGATATAAGATGCAACATCTTGAAAATATTTATTATAGTCAAGTAATACCTTTGAATTAAATTAACCAGTCAGTATAGCTATTAATAAAAAATAAAGGAATGTTGGAAGTGGAATATATATATCCTATGGATTTCAAGATGCATCGCGACGGTAAGGGAGCGAATCCCCGGGAGCATAGGTAACTATGTGACCGGGGTAAGTGAGTGCAGCCAACAAAGAGGCAACTTGAAAGATAACGGGTATAGATAAAATTGTTTCTTAATGCGTTTAATTAATTGCCTCAATTAAACAGAAATTCTATTTGCATATATTATCATCATAATGGCAACCTTCATTCTGTACTTTCGGTTAACTATATCAGTTTTGTCTGACTGGCTTTTATTTTTATACTGGGGATGGAGCCATTCTCCTGTGTCTCTGAAAGCTCGCATTAATAGTGCTTTTGATGAACTTTTTGTGCTTTTGTCTTACGCCAATAAGTACAAAATAGCACAATTGATCAAACTAATAATTTATAGATAAAACAGTAAATTAAAGATATACCTTCATATGAAATGAACATAAATCATCGCATTTGTATAAAATTCGATCTGATTAAGGTATATCCTCTTAAAACAAATGGTTGAAGTGATAAAGGTTATCATTACCATTATACGGGAAGTAGAGTCCTCCGATAACGGCGGCAAAAATGACCATAGAACAAATGTGAGGTCAACTATGACAAATAGTGTTGAAACCTTTTCTCTGAATGAAACTGCATGGCAAGGAATCACCATCACCGCGAGAGCTGCAGAGCAGATCCTAAAGTTGATGCAGCAAAACCCACAAAGCAAAGGATTATATCTGGGGGTTAAGCAATCGGGATGTGCCGGCTTTGGCTATGTGTTTGAGATGGTTAACGATCCGGCACCTGATGATCTAAGGTATGAAGATGAAGGTGCATGTCTATATGTTCCTCTGAAAGCCATGCCATTTATTGATGGTACTGAAGTGGATTTTGTTCGTGAAGGTTTAAATCAGATATTTAAATTCAATAATCCAAAAGCACAACATGCCTGTGGGTGTGGTGAAAGCTTTGGTATATAAGTGTACCAATATATGTCTCAGAGCAATGTAGAAATCAGTGATGATGTGCAGACTTGGCTTAGCGATCATCGTTATAAAGAAGGCTTCTTTACTCAGGTAGCGACGGATGAGTTAGCTAAAGGTTTGAGTGAAGAGGTTGTGCGGGCCATTTCCGCAAAACGCAATGAGCCCGTATGGATGCTTGAATTTCGGCTGGAGGCTTATCGCCATTGGCTAGGAATGGAAGAGCCTCATTGGTTGAAAGCCCATTATCCCAATCTTGATTACCAAGACTACAGTTACTATTCAGCACCTTCATGCGGTGCTTGTGGTGATAGTTGCAATTCACAATCTGGTGCTGTTCAAGGGACAGGAGCGGAGCAAGCTAATAGCTATTTAACCGCAGAAATTGAAGAAGCATTTGATAAGTTGGGTGTTCCTGTCCGGGAAGGTGAAGCTGTTGCGGTAGATGCTATTTTTGACTCCGTTTCTGTTTCAACGACCTATCGGGATAAGTTAGCGAAAGAAGGGATTATTTTCTGCTCATTTAGTGAAGCGATACAGGAATATCCCGGATTGGTCCGTAAATACCTCGGCAGTGTGGTTGCAAGCCATGATAACTTTTTTGCCGCGTTGAATGCCGTGGTGGCTTCTGATGGTACTTTTGTTTATGTGCCAAAAGGCGTTCGATGCCCAATGGAACTGTCCACCTATTTCCGTATCAACGCTGCGAAAACGGGACAATTTGAGCGCACTATCCTGATTGCTGATGAAGGCAGTTATGTCAGCTATATAGAAGGATGCTCTGCACCGGTGCGTGATAGCTATCAGCTTCATGCCGCTGTTGTCGAAGTGATTATCCATAAAGATGCCGAAGTAAAATATTCCACGGTACAAAACTGGTTTTCCGGTGGTGATAGTGCCGGGGGGATTCTCAACTTTGTCACTAAAAGAGCATTATGTGAAGGCGAAAATGCCAAAATGTCTTGGACTCAATCGGAAACAGGTTCCGCAATTACCTGGAAATATCCCAGTGTGATCCTGAAAGGGGATAACTCGATTGGAGAGTTTTTCTCCGTTGCGCTGACTAACGGTACTCAACAGGCAGATACCGGTACCAAGATGATCCACATTGGCCGTAATACCAAATCGACCATTATTTCAAAGGGCATTTCTGCCGGTCGTAGTCAGAACAGTTATCGTGGGCTGGTTAAAATATTACCGGGAGCAGAAAACGCTCGTAACTATACCCAATGTGACTCCATGTTGATTGGTACTGAATGTGGCGCGCATACATTCCCTTATGTAGAAGTACAGAACAATACGGCGCAACTGGAGCATGAAGCGACAACCTCCCGCATTGGTGAAGATCAATTGTTCTATTGCTTGCAACGTGGCATCAGTGAAGATGATGCGATTTCCATGATTGTTAATGGATTCTGTAAGGATGTGTTCTCTGAACTTCCCCTGGAATTTGCTGTTGAAGCACAAAAATTGCTGGCGATCAGCCTTGAACACAGCGTCGGATGAATTTTCTCGGTTTCCCTTTTTTATGACAGAACGTTAAGTCGTTCGAAGGCATGTAATATGTTAAGTATTAAAAATTTACGAGTCAGTGTTGAAGGTAATGAAATCTTAAAAGGATTAAATCTTGAAGTTAAACCGGGTGAAATTCATGCCATTATGGGGCCAAATGGTTCCGGTAAAAGTACATTATCAGCAACGTTAGCTGGCCGTGAAGAGTATGAAATCGATGATGGTGAAATCACCTTTAAAGGCAAAGATTTACTTGGATTTGAGCCAGAAGAGCGAGCCGGCGAGGGGATTTTCCTGGCGTTTCAATATCCGGTAGAAATTCCGGGTGTCAGTAATCAATTTTTCCTGCAAACCGCAGTGAACGCTGTTCGCCAATATCGCTATCAGGAGCCGCTGGATCGCTTTGATTTTGCCGATTTTATCGAAGAAAAAATTGAATTGTTGGATATGCCGCCGGATTTGCTGACACGTTCAGTCAATGTCGGCTTTTCCGGTGGTGAGAAAAAGCGTAATGATATTCTGCAAATGGCCGCGCTGGAACCGACACTCTGTATTCTGGATGAGACAGATTCAGGGCTGGATATTGATGCATTGAAAATTGTGGCTAATGGTGTGAATTCTCTACGTGATCCAAATCGTTCATTCATTATTGTGACCCATTACCAACGTATTTTGGATTATGTGAAACCTGATTTTGTGCATGTGCTTTATCAGGGAAGAATAATTAAATCCGGTGATTTCAGTCTGGCGAAAAAGTTGGAGGAGCAAGGTTATGGCTGGCTTATTGACCAACAGTGAAAAAGCTGAAAAGGTGCGGCAGGTTGCAGAACGTAATCAGCAAGCATTAGCACGTTTTGCTGATTTGTACCACAGCCGTCATGGTGAGGATTCATCTCATGCCAGTTTGCATTGGCAGAAAGCCATTAAAACCGGTTTTCCTCAATTCAGACATGAAGATTGGCGTTATACGCCGTTGGATAAATTGTTAAATCAGCAATACAGCAGCAAAACTTGGGAATTGACAGTAGCACAATGCGAACAACTGGCGATTCCAATGGATTGTTGGCGTGTCGTTATGGTGGATGGTTGTTTTTCACCTTTACTGAGTTCCTGTGAATTTGGGCCATATCAGCTCAGTTTACTGGATAACAAAAGTGGGCTTCCGGCACCGATACAGGGTGAGATTTTTCTGCATTTGACAGAGAGTTTGGCTCAACAACCTTTGGTTATTACGTTAAAGGCTGGGCAAGTGGCAGAAAAGCCGCTGTACCTGCTGAATATAACCAGTGGTCACAGTAGTGAAGCATTGAATAGTAGTCATTACCGCTACCACATTGCCGTAGGCACGAATGCGAGTGCCAGCGTGATTGAACATTTCGTCAGTATTGATAGACAACAACCTCATATGACAGGAAGCCGATTAACTGCGGAAGTGGGGGATAATGCCCATTTCGCCCATATAAAACTGGGGGTTGAGAACAGTGCAAGCTATCACTTTGCCCATAACGATATTGTGATTGGTCGTGATGCTCAAGTAAAAAGCACCAGCTTTTTATTAGGCTCAGGGCTTGGCCGACACAATACCAGTGTTAAGTTGAATGGCGAAGGGGCCAATCTGTCGTTGAACAGCTTACTGTTGCCGCAAGGAAAAGAGGTCGCCGATACTCGTACTTATTTGGAACATAATAAGGGGCATTGTGAAAGCCGTCAGTTGCATAAAACCATTGTGATGGAGCAGAGCAAAGCGGTATTTAACGGCATGATTAAAGTGGCTCCTCATGCATTGAAAACTGACGGACAAATGACCAATAACAATTTGTTGTTGGGCAAACAGGCAGAAGTGGATACCAAACCCCAACTGGAAATTTACGCTGATGATGTGAAATGCAGTCATGGTGCAACCGTTGGTCGGATAGATGAAGAACAACTGTTTTATCTGCAATCACGCGGTATCGAACGACGTGATGTAGAGCATATGATGGTATTTGCTTTTGCTGCTGAGCTAACTGAATCTATTGAAGATGAATCCCTGAAGGCCGTTGTTATGAAACATATTAAGCACCGTTTAGAGAGAGTGGAAAGATGACTTTTTCTGTAAAAAAGGTGCGGCAAGATTTCCCGGTGTTAACTCAACGGGTTAATGGGCATCCATTGGTTTATCTTGATAGTGCTGCCAGCACTCAGAAGCCGGTTTCGGTTATTGAACGAGAAAGTGAATTTTATTTGCACCAGTATGCGGCAGTTCACCGGGGAATTCATACCCTGAGCTCTGCGGCTACTCGGATGGTTGAAAATGTGCGCTACCAGATGGCGCAATTTATTCATGCTCAAAGTCATGAAGAGATTGTCTTCGTTAAAGGTACGACAGAAGGGATTAACCTGATTGCTAACAGTTATGGCCGCAAGTTTATCAATAATGGCGATAATATTGTTATTACTGAAATGGAACATCACGCCAATATTGTTCCGTGGTATATGCTGGCAGAACAGATTGGGTTTGAAATTAGAGTATGGCCATTGAATGAGAATGGCGAGTTGGATCAAGTCGTCTTAGCCTCTTTGATTGATTCACGGACTAAATTACTCTCTTTTACTCACCTCTCTAATGTGCTTGGTACAGTGAATCCTGTACGTCAAATCATAAAACAGGCAAGAAAACTAGCTAATGAGCAGGGGAGTCGGTTGCATATTCTAGTCGATGGTGCTCAGGCCATTATGCATCAGCAAGTTGATGTGCAGGATCTGGACTGCGATTTCTATGTTTTTTCCAGTCACAAATTATATGGCCCAACAGGCATTGGTGTGCTTTATGGGCGTAAATCCCTGCTGGATGCTATGCCACCTTGGGAAGGGGGTGGCGCGATGATAAAACAGGTTAGCCTGCAAAAGGGGATAACCTATGCGGAACCACCGTGGCGATTTGAAGCGGGAACCCCAAATATTACGGGAATTATTGGGCTTGGTGCTGCTGTCGATTATGTCACTTCACTTGGGCTGGATGAAATTCAGCAACATGAACAGGCACTGATGGATTATGCAATGGCACGGCTGAAAGAGGTCAGAACCCTGAAATGGTATGGTCCTGAGCAACGTCAGGGGGTTATTGCTTTCAACCTTGGCCGACATCATGCTTATGATGTGGGAAGTTTCCTTGATCAATATGGAATAGCGATCCGTACCGGGCATCATTGTGCCCTTCCTTTGATGGAACATTATCACGTTTCCAGCATGTGTAGGGCCTCATTGGCGATTTATACTACGCAAGAAGATATTGATGCGCTTGTTGTTGCATTGCAGAGAATAGAATTGTTACTGGGTTGAACTAGTTATAGATCAAAAGAGTGATAAGGAAAAAGTCATGGCAAGTTGGCCCGACACAAATAAGTTGTTACGTAATTTTTCCCGTTGCCAGAATTGGGAAGAAAGATATCTCTATATGATTGAATTGGGGGCGAGGTTGCCTCCTCTTACTGATGAACAACGCCAACCTGAGAATTTAATCGCAGGTTGCCAGAGTCAGGTGTGGATACTGCTAAGAACAAATCACCAAAATAAAGTGGAATTTATTGGTGATAGTGATGCCGCTATTGTTAAAGGGTTGGTTGCGATTGTCTTTATCTTGTTTCAGGATAAAACACCCCAGGAGATTCTGGATTTGGATGTAACTGAATATTTTGGCAAATTATCTTTGGAGCAACATCTGACTCTCTCACGCACGCAGGGGTTACATGCGATGATATGTGCTATCCGAAACAGGGCAAGTAAAATGGTTTAAATACCAGTCTTACGCGTTTCTATAGCTACTGATAATATATACGGCCAATAAGGCTTCAACCTTTTATACCCGTTATCTTTCAAGTTGCCTCTTTGTTGGCTGCACTCGCTCACCCCGGTCACATAGTTCGCTATGCTCCCGGGGATTCGCTCCCTTGCCGTCGCGATGCATCTTGAAATCCATAGGGTATATACTTAAATTTATTCGATAACATTCAGAAGTCATTCCAGGAAGCAAGCATGAAACGAGTTTTAACGTTTATTGGCGTGTTATTGTTAAGTGGGTTAGCTAACACCGTTAGCGCCACAGAATATATTTTGCCAGCGGCGGCCAATAGCCGTTTAATTGGCGAAAATACGACATTGGTCGTACCCGATGATGGACGTTCTTTAGAGGCCATTGCTGCCGAATATGAAATTGGTTTACTGGCAATGCTGGAAGCTAATCCAGGTACCGACCCTTATTTGCCTGCTCAGGGTTCTGAACTGATTATTCCATCACAAATGTTGTTGCCTGATACACCGAGGCAGGGGATTGTGATTAACCTAGCAGAACTCAGACTCTACTATTTCCCTAAAGAGAAAAACAAAGTCATCGTTTATCCTATTGGTATTGGGCAACTCGGTCGTAATACGCCAGTGATGACAACATCTGTTAGTCAGCTAATTAAAGATCCAACTTGGACGCCGACTAAGAATATCCGTAAACATTATGCTGAACAGGGGGTTATCTTACCTGCGGTTGTTCCTGCTGGTCCGGAAAACCCAATGGGCGCATTTGCGTTGCGCTTAGCTGCTGGGCGCGGAGAATACTTGATCCACGGCACAAATGCTGATTTTGGTATCGGTATGCGGGTGAGTTCCGGTTGTATCCGTTTACGTCCTGATGATATTGAAACGTTGTTCAACACAGTGCCCCGTGGAACGCGAGTACAGATTATCAATGAGGCGGTTAAGTATTCTGTAGAACCAAATGGTAAGCGTTATATTGAAGTACATCAGCCATTGTCTAAAAAAGAGGATGATGATCCACAGACATTACCTATTGTCCGCTCAGCCGATTTGAACAAGTTCATTGATAATAGCAAGACAGATAAGAATATTGTTGAACAAGCGATGGTACGTCGTTCTGGTATGCCGGTGCTGGTAAGTAAAGGCATAGAGTCTGAAACACAACAGGAGTTGCGAGAAGAGAATATCGTACAGGTGGAAGATGATGATGTTAAAGGTGTAGAACAAGCGGTGAATAAAGATGTATCTGAACCGTTTAAATTACCACCGTTATATCAACCTGGGCCAATCTATCGGGAAAATTAATATTTTATTGCGGACAAAGAAGCCTGCAAATATTTATCTAACAGAATCCGATGATAAAAAATGGCGCACAGATGGACTGTGCGCCATTTTTGTACATAATTACAAAAAATTATTTTTTGTAGGAACGAACTTGATTATCCAGACGCTGATTCGCACGAGCTGCATCGTCTTTAGCGGCTTGAATGTCAGTACGTACTGCGTTCACGTCATTGCTCAGTTGATCAACTTTTGCATTCAGAGTCTGAATATCAGAAGTCAGTTGGTCAACCTTAGCAGTGCTTGAACAACCAGCCAACAGAGTAGAAGCCAGAACTACTGCACCCAGTACAATTTTAGTACGATTCATTATAATACCCTCTAGATTTAAGTTAATCTCCAAGTAGCCATGTAAGTATTACACAAAGTTTTTTAGAAAGAGAATAAATTTTTATCATGAAAACCAATTATTTCAATTTTTCTCTTTAGTGAGCAGATAATTTTCATCTAAATGTAAAAAAACAAAACCGTTGAGTAACATTTTAATCAAAAAAAGCCTATTCCGTGAGGGAATGATATTCTTCGAAATAATTTTAGTTAAAAATTCTTATAAATAAAAAATACAACATTTTGGACATCTTGCATCTATTGAACCATCGGGACATCTATTTAATGAAGCCATTTTTTATACATAAATTTAGGGTTTCTCTTAAAACAAATTTGTTAACTGAATCTTATTGTAGATGAATAACTTGACAATGTTCAGGTTGAATCCTAGGCTCAAATTCAAACTGGTAAGAGGAGTTTGTTATGTTAACTGATCAATCTAACGAATATTTTAACATCAGCATTGACAACGGAGTCGCCCATTTACAACTCAGTCGTCCTGAAAAGGCAAATAGTTTGGCGCTTGGGTTTTGGAAACGATTTCCTGAAACAGTAGAGCAACTCAGTCGTTCAGGTAAAGTGCGGGCAATGGTGATTTCTGCACAGGGAAACACATTTTGTGGTGGGCTTGACTTGCAAATCTTTGCCTCTAGCAAAGAGGCTAATACGACTAATCCTAATGAGCGGGAAGCGATGCAGTTCAGCTTATTGCAAATGCAAGAGGCGATAAGCGTATTGGAGCATGCACGATTCCCCATTATTGCCGCAGTACAAGGCGCTTGTCTTGGTGCAGGTTTTGATTTAATTGCTGCGTGCGATTTTTGTTTTGCTGCTGAAAATGCGAAGTTTCGTATAGAAGAAACCAATATTGGTATGATGGCTGACTTAGGTATTCTTCAACGTTTGCAACATTTGATCCCTGGTGGTGTGGCTCGCTATCTTGCTCTGACTGGGGATACGCTGAGCGCGGTTCAGGCTCATGATTTGGGGCTGGTGGTAAAGGTGTTCCCTTCTACGGAAACACTAATCGAAGGCGCTCTCGCGACTGCTCGGCGTATTGCTGATCGGCCTCCAGTGGCTATTAACGGGGTTAAACGGGCTATGCTTTATAGCCGTGATCATGGTGTCTATGAATCGTTGCAACAAACAGCACTTTTGCAAGCTTCGATTTTTAGTCGTCAAGATATCCTGTGCTCGATCCAAGCGAAAACGACGGGAACAAAAGGCGAGTTCCAGAACTTAAGCGAAGTCGGTAAAGCTTTCGATGAGCCATGATCAAGGCAAAGATGTTGATGATATGTAAAGAGGGTTCTCCACAAATGATGTAGTGCTGGAAAATATTATCATTGTTGAGAGTTAAGCCGTTTTTTGACCACGAGAAAACAGAGAATGGCATTATTATTAATATTAACTAGCATAAAATGAAAAGAAATCTGTGAGTATGATGATTGGGAAAGTAATTTGGTATTGCGACATATTGGCGGAGAAAATCAGATATTCAATATCCTGAAACACCGCTATATTTATGGTGTTTCAGAAATAAAGCGACCTATTAAATTAAAGTACGTGAACAGACGATGTATTGGTTGTGCCGCTTGGAACTAGGGCGCCAGATACCATAACCACGATTTCACCTTTCTTCGCCAGGCCACTTGCTAACGCCGCTTCTTTACCAATGCGGTAGAAATCATCGGTAGAGGCGATTTCTTTAACAATTTGGGTAAAAACACCCTTAACAAGTAGTAATTGGTGGGCAGTCACTTCATTAGTGGTTAATGCCAAAATAGGGGCTCCAGGGAAGTACTTACGAATGGATTTGGCAGACTTACCGCCATAGGTTGCGACCACAATCAGAGGGGCTTCCAGTTTTTCTGCTGTTTCAACAGCGCCACGACACACCGCTTCGGTTACGCGCAGGTTACGGCAATGGACGGCTTCGATACGGCTTGGCATAACGCGGTCTGTACGTTCACAAATCGTTGCCATGATAGTCACTGCTTCTATTGGATATTTGCCTTTTGCACTTTCACCAGAAAGCATAACCGCATCAGTACCATCCAAAATAGCGTTAGCGACGTCACCAGCTTCCGCACGGGTAGGGCGCGGGTTTTTAATCATGGAATCGAGCATTTGAGTTGCAGTGATAACAACTTTGCGAGCGATATTACATTTTTGAATCATCTTCTTCTGGGCGAAGATCACTTCTTCAACTGGAATTTCAACGCCCAGATCACCACGAGCAACCATGATCCCGTCAGAAACTTCCAGAATTTCATCAAAATTGTTCAGACCTTCTTGATTTTCAATCTTAGAGATGATTTGAATATTTTCACCGCCGTGCGCTTTCAGATGTTCACGGATTTTCAGAACATCGGAGCGTTTGCGGATAAAAGAAGCGGCGACGAAATCAACACCTTGTTGGCAACCAAAGATCAAATCTTGCTTATCTTTTTCAGCCAGGGCAGGCAGGCTGATGGAAATACCTGGCAGATTAACACCTTTATTTTCCCCCAAGTCACCGTTATTCAAAACTTGGCAAATGACCTCTGACTTAGTGACCTCTTTAACTGTCATGCCGATCAAGCCGTCATCAACTAGCACGGTATTACCGGGAGCCAGATCCGCAGGGAAGCCATTGTAAGTGACAGCAACACGGTCTTTATTACCGATAACGGAAGTGTCAGTAGTAAAAGTGAAGGTCTGACCTGCGGTTAGAGAGACATCGTTACCGCCTTCCAGTTTCATAGTTCGGATTTCAGGGCCTTTAGTATCCAGCAAAATAGCGGCTTGTTTACCTATCTTAGTCATAACTGAACGGATATTTTGAATACGCTGGCCGTGCTCTTCATAGTCTCCGTGTGAAAAGTTGAGGCGCATAACATTCATGCCAGCATTCAACAGTTCGGCTAGTTTTTCTTCGGATTCTGTTTTTGGTCCGATAGTACAAACAATTTTAGTTTTTTTCATGACAATCTATCTACAGGTTTTAATTGGATAAAATAGTGAATCGCCAACTTTATGGTTTGCGCAGATACCATGTGGTGTTGAACGTTGCGCAACATCATTAAGAACAAGTGGCGGGGAAGACATGCGGTGTTTTTCGTGTGAGGTTAGGCACATGTAATTATGCGAGCTTATACATACGATAATCTGTAACTTTTCCGTGTTCGGCAAATCAATAAGCTGAAACCATTCAACTCTAAATTGCGCCGTATTATAGAGACTTATTTCTGTGAAATGAATCAAAAAATGATTATACCCGTCATCTTTCAAGTTGCCTCTTTGTTGGCTGCACTCGCTCACCCCGGTCACATAGTTTGCTATGCTCCCGGGGATTCACTCCCTTGCCGTCGCGATGCATCTTGAAATCCATAGGGTATATATGAATTAATTATAACGGTAAACAGGAAAAATGATGCAGATCTTAACAGAGAAGAGTTATCGCGCATTGCTCAAACTGTCTGTAAACAAACAACAGTGTATTTTGACGTGGGAAATAAATTAAGCAAAACCAAGAAAAGAGATAATAAAAACAAGAAGATCCATCTGTAGACTTGGTGCGTCCGAGTGGACTCGAACCACCGACCCCCACCATGTCAAGGTGGTGCTCTAACCAACTGAGCTACGGACGCACTGTAAACCGATGTAATCACTACGCAATTGGTGCGTCCGAGTGGACTCGAACCACCGACCCCCACCATGTCAAGGTGGTGCTCTAACCAACTGAGCTACGGACGCAATCTAAATTGCATTGGTGACAACGGGGACGAATATTAACGGTGAGCTAGCCTTCTGGCAAGGGGAATAATACAAATTATTGTTCAACTGTTCGTATTTGCATCTGTCACAGTGAGTTTGTCGTTTATTCCAACAGTTAAGTATTCATCCCCGGCTTTATAGTAAAGTAAATTAGCGGGTTGAATGTTGTAAAATTACCTCATCTGGTTGTTTTTGTGTCCATGAAATACGGGCAAATATCATTACTGCTGATGCAGTCAGGCCAATAATAAAGCCGATCCAGAACCCTTGTGGCCCCATAGCGGGTACAATATAGTCGGTTAATCCCAAGATATAACCGCTTGGTAGCCCCAGAATCCAGAAAGCGATAAAAGTGATATAAAAGATAGAACGCGTATCTTTATATCCACGTAAAACACCAGCCCCTACCACTTGTATGGCATCAGATAATTGGTAAAGCGCGGCAAATAGCATCAGATGTGATGCCATGGTGATAACTTCAGGATTGTCGTTATACATCAAGGCGATCGGCTCTCGCAGAATGATAGAAAAAGTTGCGGTTAAACAAGCAAATACCAAACCAACCATAATTCCGGTATAGGCTGATATCCGGGCATTCTCGATAGATTTTTTCCCCAAATTATAGCCAACGCGGATAGTGGTTGCTGCGGCCAAAGATATTGGGAACATAAACATTAATGAACTAAAATTTTGTGCAATTTGGTGCCCTGCAACAGCAGTAACGCCTAAAGGAGAGATCAGTAATGCCACTATGGCAAATAATGTAATTTCGAAAAATACTGCCATCGCAATAGGTAAGCCGAGAGCTGAAATGCGTTTCAAAATATGCCATTCTGGTGCGGCGAAGCGATGTTTAGGGCGGATATCCCTTTGTGATGATGCACGTTTCACATACCAACGCATTAGTAGGAACATGACCCAGTAAACGCTGGCGGTAGCAACACCACAGCCGACACCACCTAAAGCGGGCGCGCCAAATTTACCATAAATGAATATGTAGTTAATCGGAATATTAATCAATAATCCTAAAAAACTAATTACCATGCCTGGTTTGGTTTTCGATAAACCTTCACATTGATTACGCAGTACCTGATAAAACAGATAGCCCGGCGCACCCCACATTATTGCGTGGATAAATCCAACCGCTTTTTCTGCCAAAAGTGGATCTATATTGTGTTGCCTGTCAATCAGGAACTTGCTGTTGTATAGAATAGCAATAATGATAATGGAGAGAAAAATCGCCAGCCAGAATCCTTGCTGAGTTTGGTTAGCAATGAGATTCCTGCGACCAGAACCGTTCATTTGCGCAATAATGGGTGTTAAAGCTAATAGTAAGCCGTAACCAAATAAGATAACGGGCAGCCAGATCGAGGTGCCAACAGCAACCGCGGACATATCTGTTGCACTGACGCTACCCGCCATAACGGTGTCCACAACCCCCATTGCAGTTTGTGAAAATTGAGCAATAATGACGGGAATCCCAAGAGCGAGCAAACTACGCGCTTCTTTTAAATACTTCTGCACGCATTACACCTTTTTTATTAAAGTAGAAAATATTAAGAAAGACATCTGTATATAAGAAACGATTTTCGAAAAATCAACCGCTTACTAACCGGAGTATTGTATCTATTTAATACTATATTGCAATAATAATGCTGAGTTTATATTCAAATGATCAGGTGGTATTTATCAATGACAACTTGATATAAACTAATTAATAATTATACACAGTCATTAAGAGGTTCTTCTATGTTTACGGGCATCGTTCAGGGAAAAGCACCCTTGGTTGCTATTGATGAAAAAAGTAATTTTCGGACTCATGTTGTTAAATTCCCGGCTGAATTATTGCCAGGTATTGAAACAGGGGCGTCAGTTGCCAATAACGGTTGTTGTCTGACGGTAACCAAAATAGAAGGCGATGAGATTAGTTTCGACTTGATGAAAGAGACTCTACGTCTGACTAATCTTGGTGATTTACAGCCAGGGGATTATGTGAACCTGGAGCGGGCGGCTAAATTTGGGGATGAAATTGGTGGACATTTGATGTCCGGTCATATCATCACGGTTGCTGAGATAGCTAAAATTTTCACTTCAGAAAATAATCATCAAATATGGTTCCGTATCCATGATAAGCAATTAATGAAATATATCTTGCATAAAGGATTTATCGGCATCGACGGAATTAGCCTGACAATTGGCGATGTGGTTAATAATCGTTTTTGTGTTCACCTTATTCCTGAAACACTGGAACGTACGACATTAGGTAAGAAACGTCTTGGTCAGAGGGTTAATATTGAGATTGATTCACAAACTCAAGCGATTGTTGATACTGTGGAGCGTGTTCTTGCTCAGAAAGAGCGGGAACAGGTTGTCTCTCAGCAACCGGAGACATTCATGGAAGAATGCGCAATAAATGAGGAGCGATAGGCGGACTCCGATTGTCGCTTTCGAACAGAATTAACCGTGTGCTAAAAGGGAGCATTGAACCCATCGATGCTCCTTTTTGTGATTTGTGTTGCAGTGTTTTGTATATTATGTTAACTAATATAATTAATATTGTTATTATTGTGTTAATGCCCTTTCTCGTAAAGTGCAGGTTAATCCCCGTGATGATATTTTTAGAGGCTACTTTTTTATGGAAAACCCGATTGAGTTAGATGAATGGCTTGAAGAACCTACACACGATGATGCTGTTGAAATGATGAATGCACAAGCTGTTGTACCTTTTGGTACCGCACTTTGGCCTTAACGGTTTTTTATAATTAAGGTTCTTTATATACCCAATGGATTTCAAGATGCATCGCGACGGCAAGGGAGTGAATCCCCGGGAGCATAGGTAACTATGTGACCGGGGTGAGCGAGTGCAGCCAACAAAGAGGCAACTTGAAAGATAACGGGTATAATAAATAGATAAGTAAGGGGAATCGCCCCTTACTTAAAAATAAACAGGATTGTCCTCATGGATAAAAGTCTTGAGAATATGTATCGTTGTTTATCATATCATCCTGCGATTTCGGGTAAAGTAAGAAATGATGAATGTATAAAAATATTTATCGGATCTGATACTGAGCATAGCGATATTGCGCAAAAGATGCATGTGCATAAGAAGAGTTTCGATGTAAAGTCTGATTTTGCTTTTTTAGAAAAAACATCACCGAACGATGTAAAACAAAAAATATCTGATTGTGATTTGTTTATTTTTCTTTACGCATCATCAACATTAAAGAATGCATCTCCACAAGGGCCAGAATATCTAACCAAAATAAGAAGCTTTATTACTGAATCATGGAAGAAATCTGTATTGTTTAAAGATTATGGCCCGCATTTCATTGAAGCATTCAGCGAGCCACCAGCATCAATAACAGAAAGGAACAAAAAACTTATTGAATTATCAAGTCGATCACAGAAGATTCAATATACAGATAATAAAGGGAACTCGATTGTAGGTTATTTAGAAAAAGACCATAAGTGGACTTCCATTGATGGCAGTGGAAATATTGATGTTATTCCTGGGGAAATAGCAAGCCATATAAAGAGCCTTAACGGTAGTGTCAGCTTTAGTGGTACTTTTTTGAGTACGGCCCCCTTTGCCATAAAGTATGGGGTTGTCAATGATATGATGACTATAAATATAAAAGAGGGTGAAATTATTGGGTTTGATTGCGAAAATGATGAATTTAGTCGGGATTTTAATTTATACCTAAACCATAATCACGGAAACCGAATTGTTGAAGAGTTTGGTATTGGGACTAACATGGGTGTGAAAGCGCTTTATGGCAGAAATGCTGGTTTTGAAGAACGACATCCTGGTTTACATCTTGGTTTGGGTGGTGGTGTAAAAGGGAGTCATCATTTAGATTTGATATTTTCTGGTGGAAAAATAGCATTTGATCAAACAGTCTTCTTTGATAATGGTTATGTGAATGATTTCCGTTAGTGAAAAACAGAGCGATCTTTTTAAAGTTAGCATAGGAATTTCCCTTTTAATATTTAGAGTTAAACATGGATATGTTTGTTACATTGACTATACCCAATGGATTTCAAGATGCATCGCGACGGCAAGGGAGAGAATCCCCGGGAGCATAGCAAACTATGTGACCGGGGTGAGCGAGTGCAGCCAACAAAGAGGCAACTTGAAAGATAACGGGTATAAAAGCTACAGTGGAAACCTGTAGCTTTTGGTTAATTATCGGGCTACTCGTAACCCGCCTTCAATACCTTTTAGACTGAATATGATCTGCCACAATTGGATATCGCGAGCACGAAATGCACCTGCACAGGCATTCAGATAATAGCTAAACATGCGTTTAAATGTTGGACTATAGTTATTTTCTATTTCAGGCCAGCAGGCAATAAATCTTTCATGCCAGGTCATCAATGTGCGGTCATAATCTGCGCCAAAGTTATGCCAATCTTCCATAACAAAACGGCTTTTGCTGGTGTGGGCTATTTGCTCAATAGAAGGCAGGCAGCCATTAGGAAAAATATATTTGCTGATCCACGGGTCAGCACTGACTTTAGCTTTGTTGGAACCAATAGTATGTAGCAGGAATAAGCCATCAGGTTTTAGGTTTCTTTGAACAACGTCGAAGTAAGTTGCATAATTTTTAGGTCCAACGTGTTCAAACATACCGACAGAAACAATTTTGTCGAACTGTTCATGTAAATCCCGATAGTCTTTCAAAATGATCTTTACATCTAGATTCTTACATTGTTTCTGTGCATATTTCTGTTGTTCGGCTGAAACAGTGATACCTGTTACGGAAACACCATAATTTTTAGCCGCATAAGCCGATAGCCCACCCCAACCACAGCCAATATCCAGCAGAGTCATACCTGGAGAGAGTGCTAATTTCTCGCAGATGAGTTTCAACTTATCAAGCTGAGCTTGTTCCAGTGTTTTAGCTTGTTTCCAGTATCCGCAGGAATATTGCATATAAGGGTCAAGCATACGGGTAAAAAGATCATTTCCTAAATCATAATGTTGATGACCGACAATCCATGACCGTTTTGGCGTTTGCAGATTACGTAAGCGGGTTATTGCGATTCTCAGCGTGTCTTTGAAATTATTAGGCATTTTATTTTCTAATCCAGCGAGTAAAACGCGATAAAAGAAAATATCCAACCGCTCACAATCCCACCAGCCATCCATATAACTTTCACCTAATCCCATCGAACCTTGTTGTAAAACTCTTTTATAGAAATTAGGGTTTTTTATCTGGATATCATAAGGATTGTGACCATTAATTTGAATACCGGTTTCTTCTAGCATCTCATTGGTAATTCTCTGCCAGGAGTTAATGGCTGTTTTCGGGTTTTCAATACAGGGTGAACTCATATACTCTCCAACGTTAGGGTGATGGAATATTGAGGAGCTCGTTTTAGCTAGCAAAGCAGGATGCTAAGACGCAAAATGCAAAAAATAACAAAGAATCAAAGTAAAAAACCTTAAAGATGACTAATCCATGAGTTTAATGGGGGCAGTCATTGCTCCTGAAAACCTCAAATTCCAGGTTATTTATAATAGGGAACATCTTGAGTATAAAAGCGTAAAATTGTTTTATCAATTAATAAATAAAGGCTGCGATTAATTGGTAATTAGCAGCCTTTATTGAGATAATAATTTGATTAATATCAAGAATTTTGTTCAATTATGTGAATGTGGCGATCAGCGTTTTTTTTCCACTGCATAAAATATCCTAATGTCATTGGAACAACGGTAGAAACCATGACAGTTGTTGTGGATATGAGAGGATTGATGATAAATGCTGATACAATTAGGCTGGCAATAAAACAGAGCCCTAATTGAAGCGTGTTTTGTAATGCAGTAGCTTTCCCACTGTCTTGTGGATAAGCGGATAAAGCGTTTGCTACTGCAATTGGGTATAACGCACCATTCATTGCAGCCATAAAGCAAAAAGGTACCAAAATGGTGAATAGAGTTGGCTCGCTAAATTTTGCAATTAAATAGAGCACAATCATACTGACAGCATAGCCAATTAACAGATAAGGGAAAATAATATCACTTTTTATTTTGGCTAAAATACTGCGGCATCCATAACCTCCAACGATAAAGGCCAGTGTTTGAGGGATATAACTCAGACCGATGTCATCTGGGGTATATCCCATCTCACCGAGAATCGAAGGTGAGCCTGTTAACCAAGCAAAAAAGCCGGCGCTGCATGATGCAAATATCAGAACATTGCCACTAAATAGCGGTGATTTTAATAGCGTAAGGAAAGAGACATTATTTGTTTGCGCTTGAGTTTCACGGTTTTTGCGATTTTCTTGCAAGAACAGAGTAAAAAACAACAGTAATAATGTAATTGTCAGTAAGACTAGGAAAATCATGCGCCAGCCGCCATGTTGTAACAGCCAAGCTCCCATCAAGGGCGCCAGGGCAGGGGAGAGCGCAACCAGAGGCATAATCGTTGCAAAAACACGTTTGGTACGATTGGCCTCATAACGATCAATAACTAATGCTTGCCATGAGACTGCGGCTGAACAAACACCTATGGCTTGGATAAAACGCAAAACTAAAAGTTGGGTAGCGTCTGTTACCCACATCATCCCCAGACAGCCAATAGAAAACAGGGATAGTCCGGTGATGATAATCGGCTTTCTGCCAAAGCGATCTGAAAGAGGTCCCCACAAAAGTTGAGCGAAGGCGAAACCTGCAAGAAAGATGCTTAGGCTGGCACTGATTGCTTCTGCCGATGTATCTAATTCTTGTTGCATAGTGCCGAATGCTGGCAGATACATATCAATGGCCAGATAACCTAGCATACTCAAGCCTGCAAGGTAGAACATGAACTGACTTGAGTTTTTCATTTGATTACTCTCTTTGAATGTCATGATTGAAATAATTTGCAGTGATGGATAGATAACAATATTGACACATATTCTATATGTCGTGATTTTTACTTGTGAAATGGTAATATTTGCATAGTGCTGTGAAAAAAATTGAAAGGTAAAATTATGTGGTCAGAATATTCACTTGAAGTTGTGGATGCGGTTGCCAGAACAGGCAGTTTTAGTGCCGCTGCATCGGAGCTTCACCGTGTCCCTTCTGCGATCAGTTATACCGTAAGACAACTGGAAGAGTGGCTTGCTGTTTCGTTGTTTGAGCGTCGTCATCGGGATGTAGAATTAACTGAGGCAGGCGCTATTTTTATCAAAGAAGCTCGCTCTGTTATCAAAAAAATGATTGATACTCGTCACCAGTGTCAACAAGTTGCAAACGGCTGGAGAGGGCAATTTAGTATTGCTATTGATCTCGTTGTCAAACCAGAACGTAGTTGCCAGCTTATTCTTGATTTCTACCACCATTTTCCTGATATAGAACTTTTTATTCATCAGGAAGTGTTTAATGGTGTGTGGGATGCGCTGGTGAATAGTCAAGTTGATGTTGCAATTGGTGCAACCCGGGCGGCTCCAGTCGGAGAAAGGTATAGTTTCCGAGATATGGGGTTTATGCCCTGGTTATGTGTGGTTAGCGCTGACCATGCGCTAACCCAGTTGCCGGGTCCGTTATCTGATGATCAAATGCGGCCTTATCCAAGTTTGTGTCTTGAAGATACATCCCGTAATTTACCGAAGCGTGACACTTGGAATCTGGATAATCAGCGCCGGTTGGTGGTTCCTGATTGGGAGTCCGGTCTGTCTTGTCTAAACGAAGGGTTATGTGTAGGAATGGTGCCTAAGCATAGGGCAATGCCGCTTATTCGGCAGAATAAACTAACCGTGCTGGAACTGGAACAGCCTTTACCAGACAGTCCATGTTGTTTGGCATGGGTTCAAAACAGCCATTCTCCAGCATTAAGTTGGCTGCTTGACTATCTTGGCGATAGTGAAACTCTTAATGCTGAATGGCTTCAAGATGAATAAAACGAATTAACGACGATAGTCGATAAATGGACCATCCACGACAGAACGTCGCTCAACCAAACGTGGATGTACTTCAATAGTTTGTGCATCTTCACGTTTATTGATTATTCTGTCCAGTAACATGGAAAAGGCCATCTGCCCCAGTCGTTCTTTTGGTTGATGAATGGTGGTCAATGCCGGAGAGAAATAACGAGCGTTGCGTATATTGTCATAACCGATGACAGAAATATCCTGTGGGACGCGTAATCCTAATTCATCAGCAGCACAAATCGCCCCCATAGCCATAACATCTCCGCCGCAGAAAACCGCAGTCGGGCGCTGTTTTTGATTCAAGATTTGATGCATGGCTTTATAGCCCGATTCTGGTTCAAAATCCCCCTGAATAACCCATTCTTCTCTGATCGGAATGTTGGCTTCTTTTAACGCCTTTAAGAATCCTTGATGACGACCACCACCGGTATTTCGTGCCAGAGGGCCGGGGATCGCGCCAATATCACGATGACCACGTTCGATAAGATAACGACCAGCTAGATAACCGCCGTGGAATGCATTATCAATAATAGTATCGGTGAAATCACTTCTGGCCTGTCCCCAATCCATGACGACCATTGGAATATTGCGATAATCTTCCAACATTCCCAACAACTGTTCCGGGTATTCTGAACACATAATTAGCAGTCCATCCACACGTTTTTGTGCCAGCATGGCTAGATAGGCTTTCTGTTTATCAATGTTATTGTGTGAGTTACATAAAATCAGCGTATAGCCTTTGCTATAACAACTGTTTTCAACAGCCTCAATGACTTCAGCAAAATAGGGGGCTTCACTGGACGTTGCCAGTAATCCGATCGATTTTGTGTGGTTAACTTTCAGACTGCGGGCAACGGCACTGGGTGAATAATTCAGTGCCTTAATAGCAGTCCAAACAGCAGCTTTAGTATCTTCAGCGACGAAGCGGGTTTTATTAATAACATGGGATACGGTGGTGGTTGAGACGCCAGCGTGCTTAGCCACATCTTTGATCGTTGCCATGAGGTGAAAGACTCCTGACCTTTTGGTCTAAATTTAAAACGCTTTGTTAATCGCTTGCTAGCCCTTTACATAGAAGGACTAGCAATAAGTTAGCGATAAATCCTGGATTTTGTCTGATCTGGCTCAAAAGTGAAAGCAATAATCAGTGTTATAAAATGTGTGGTAATCGCTATTTATACTTTTCCTTATGTAAGGGCAATTAACCATCTCAATAGACTGGTTTTTGTCGTTATAAACTTTTTATTCTGAGGAGGCTCTATGAATACCGATTTGAAGCTTGGTTTATTTACTGCTGTCAGCACGTTGGTGATGATTGCCATTTTTGCCGCTCTTTGCTTGATCTTTGCCTGATGTTTTGAACGGGTTAGATGATTTAAAAATTGGGCTTTACGTTGAAAGGAAATTGGGCAGATAGTCTCTTTATCTGCTCTTTGTTTTTCTGCCGCTATTGTGTCTGTCATCTTAACAACCTCTACAATAAATAACCGTGAAAATCATGTCATCTGTGTCAGGATACGAAGAGATCAGGATACATATTAGTGAGAGAAAATGGTATTCTCCGCAATATTGTGACGATGTTGGTTATCAACAGACTGTTGGTTTAAAGGAAATAAAAATGACGACTACTATAGAGAAGATTGAGCGCCAAATTAAAGAAAACCCGATTTTATTGTATATGAAAGGTTCTCCTAAATTGCCAAATTGTGGCTTTTCTGCGCAGGCGGTTCAGGCTTTATCTGCGTGTGGTGAACGTTTTGCTTACGTAGATATTTTGCAAAATCCAGATATTCGTGCAGAATTGCCAAAATATGCTAATTGGCCAACTTTTCCTCAGCTTTGGGTGGAAGGTGAGTTGATAGGTGGATGCGATATTATCATTGAAATGTATCAGCGTGGTGAGTTACAAACATTAATCAAAGAAACTGCTGATAAATATCGTTCTCAGGACGAAAACGCGACAGAGTAATTTTTTAATTACTTATATACCCTATGGATTTCAAGATGCATCGCGACGGCAAGGGAGTGAATCCCCGGGAGCATAGGTAACTATGTGACCGTGGTGAGCGAGTGCAGCCAACAAAGAGGCAACTTGAAAGATGACGGGTATAGATTATTATGCTATCCCCCCATATGTTGATATATGGGGGGTATTATTGTTTAGATTTGATTATATTAATCTAGCCATTCGGCTATTTATCCAGTTTTTTCTGCGGTTGTTGCTAATGGCCAGCCACCAAGTTGTTTCCAACGGTTGACCATTTCACAGAATAATTCAGCGGTACGATCAGTATCATATAAAGCACTGTGAGCCTGATTATTATCGAATGGGATGCCGGCTGTGATGCAGGCTTTTGCTAAGATTGTTTGTCCTAACACCAGACCACCTAAAGCAGCGGTGTCAAAAGTTGCAAACGGATGAAACGGATTTCGTTTTAGTCCAGTGCGTTCCGCGGCAGCCATAACAAAGCTGTGATCGAAGTTAGCATTGTGAGCAACGATAATTGCCCGATTACAATGATTATTTTTTATCCCTTTACGAACCATTTTAAAAATAGCGTGTAGAGCTTCATATTCGCTCACTGCCCCACGTAGCGGATTTAATGGATCAATGCCGGTGAATTCTAGGGCTGCTGGTTCAAGATTGGCTCCTTCAAATGGCTCAATATGGAAGTGAAGTGATTCGCCAGGCGTTAGCCAACCTTCACCATCCATCTCCAGTGTAACGGCGGCAATTTCAAGTAATGCATCTGTTTTGGCATTAAAACCGCCAGTTTCAACATCAATAACAACAGGGTAATAACCTCTAAAACGTCCACTAAGGACGTTTGGCTCTTTTTTGTCAGACATCAGATTGAGTTACCCAGAGCGTTGCTGGCATTTTTGTTTTCAATAAGTTCAATTTTGTAGCCATCTGGATCTTCAACGAAAGCAATAATGGTTGTTCCGCCTTTTACAGGACCCGCTTCACGGGTAATGTTACCACCTGCTTTGCGAATAGATTCGCAAGTGGTTGCGACATTATCAACACCTAATGCGATGTGACCAAAGGCATTTCCCATTTCGTAATGGTCAACTCCCCAATTATAGGTCAACTCGATTACTGCTCCTTCGCTTTCATCAGCGTAGCCAACGAAGGCGAGTGAGTATTTATATTCGGTGTTTTCACTGGTGCGCAACAGGCGCATTCCTAACACTTCAGTGTAAAAATTAATGGAGCGTTGTAGGTCACCAACACGGATCATGGTATGGAGTAAACGCATAATTACCTCTAATTTAATGGTTTTACCAATATTTTTGTGCGGTAGATCGCACAAAAACCACTAACTATAACGTGTCTTACGGTTACAGTTCAATTTGTCCATAATTATAATTTATTCTTATCTAGGTTTATAATTAAATATAGTATGTGAATTGTATAGGAAACGGGATGTGATGGCTGAGCAACTAGAGTTTTTTGCTATTCCCAGTCCTTGTCGAGGAATTTGTCAGGCGAATGAGCGGGGTTTTTGTCTGGGGTGTTATCGTAGCCGGGAAGAAAGATTTAATTGGATGAAAATGTCAGATGGGCAAAAGCGTGAAGTATTGCGACTGTGCCGGCAAAGATATTTACGTGCATTGAGAGCACAAAATCAGATAGATGAAGAACCACCTGAGCAGCCATCACTGTTTTAATTATCGATTTTTGAGGTTATTGGGATTAACAATTCAATGATTTACTTATATAGGGTTATATTTTTGGCAAAGTTATAAATGTTCTACTATAATTTTAAGTATTTTGTTTGTTATTTTTTTATTTCTTGATTAACGGAAAGGCTAAGTGAGCTTATTTGATGTTTTCATAACTTTATGTTTTAAATGGAATTTTAAGCTTGATTGTGTGATAAATGTAAAATAAAAACAACATTAATGTAAAAATAGATAGCTTAGCATTTAGATGACAGCTATTCTTATAGTACTTTGAATAAAGTATTGAATGATATTTATTGGTTTCTGTTTGTTTGTATTCGTAGTTCTGATAGTTTTTATGGTAAAAATATTGTATGTTGATTGTTTGTTCTGAGTTTAAATTAAGTTTAGTTATTCTTGGTTATAGTTACCTGAATTAGTTAGTTACTAAGAATTTACTGTGATTATACAGAAGTTATATATACTTTTTTAAGGCTAGTTAGCCTGATTTAGAAAAATTTGGCTGTTATGTTTAGTAGGCTAGTTATTTAAGGAGGGACAATTGGAATCTACATTGGGATCAGATCTGGCACGGTTAGTTCGTATTTGGCGTGCTTTAATTGACTATCGTTTAAAGCCGTTAGAATTAACTCAGACTCATTGGGTAACGTTATACAATATTAGCCGGTTACCTCAGGAGCAATCTCAGATACAGTTGGCGAAAGCTATCGGTATCGAGCAACCATCTTTAGTCAGGACATTAGATCAGCTTGAGGAAAAAAAACTTATCACCCGGCATACTTGTGCCAATGATCGTCGTGCAAAGAGAATCAAGCTAACTGAAGATTCTGCATCGGTTATTAGGGAGTTAGATGGTGTTATTGAATCCACAAGAAATGAGATTCTGGGAGGTATTTCACGCGAGGAACTTGCTTTTCTTTCCACTTTAGTTCAGAAGTTAGAGCAAAATATTATCCAATTACAAAATAGATAGTAATGACGATATCCATGAAATGCTAACCGGATGAAAGAAGACCGCGACTTACTAAAATGAAGTCACGGTTTTCTTATCTATATCTTATTGTCGAGGTGAAACAGTAATATTACTACCTTGGCCTGCGATTCTTACACGTTGGCCTTTATGAAAGAGTGTTTTGCCTTGTTTTTGAACAACAATGATGCTTTCACCACTGTCACGACGAATTTCGAGTTCTACACCTTTAGTTGTGTTAAGAGCTCCCTGAACATTTTGGCCCGCGACACCACCGGCAATCGCACCTGTGGCAGTTGCTAATGTGTTGCCGCTGCCACCACCAATAGTATTACCAACAAGGCCTCCTAGAACTGCACCACCAATCGCGCCTAATACATTCTCATTGCTGCTCGCCTGAATATTGATAGGACGAACAGAAACAACTGTGCCGTAAGAGACAGTTTGGACCTGCTTAGCTTGTCCAGCAGTGTAGGTATCACCAGAAAGAGAATCGGTGTTGACACAGCCTGATAATGAAGCAACGGCAACCGCGCTAACTAAAAAGTGCTTAAACATAGTAACTCCTAATTTCGATGCCTGACTGCGGAAATCTGATAGCTCACTGGGCAATCAGGCTAACAACCGGCATTGGCAATAAGTAATAAAAAGTTTATTCAAATAGAATATCAGTACATTAGCAATCTAGTGCTAAACATATATTAAACGTCAATAGAGATTTTTAAAAGAAATAGCTATTAATGAAAAATTCAGCATTTTTTGTGAAGTTGTTTCCAAAACTCAGGTTTTATTCCTTCGTTTGTCTATTAGTCATATACAGCCAAAACCACTGCGCTTTATAGTTATTGGCATGGTTTCTGATTTTATCAAGACAGATTCTAAGCAGGAAGGCAAATTAAATGGTTATGAAGTCAGGTCGTTATATTGGTGTAATGTCGGGTACAAGTCTGGATGGCGTTGATGTGGTGCTTGCCGCAATCAATGATAAAGTTGTTGCTCAGCAAGCCAGTTATTCGCATCCATTCCCATACGAATTAAAACAGAAAATTCTCGCAGTCTGTCAAGGGCAGCAAACGACATTATCGGCAATCGGTCGGTTGGATTATGAACTTGGTTCTTTATTCGCTGAAGCTGTACAAGGTTTACTGATTAAAACAGGGTTAACTACAAGTGATATTACTGCTGTGGGATGTCATGGGCAAACCGTTTGGCATGAGCCAGATAGTCATACGCCTTTCACTATGCAACTTGGCGACAATAACCGTATTGCAGCTTTGACTGGGATAACTGTGGTTGGCGATTTTCGTCGGAGGGATATGGCATATGGTGGGCAGGGAGCGCCATTAGTTCCAGTTTTTCATTTCGCCGTATTAGGCCATTCGACAGAACGAAGGATAATTCTCAATATCGGTGGTATTGCCAATATAACGACGCTATTACCTGGATCACCTGTCAAAGGGTATGACACAGGTCCGGGTAATATGCTGATGGATAGTTGGGTATGGCGTCATCAGAAAAAACCTTATGATAAAGATGCGCAATGGGCACGAGAAGGTGTTGTTAATAACAAATTGCTCGGACAAATGCTTTCTGATCACTATTTTTCACGACCAGCCCCTAAAAGCACAGGTCGGGAGTATTTCAATATGAGTTGGTTGGAGGCGCAATTAGTTAACTTTCCTGACATATCTCCTGTCGATGTTCAGGCAACGCTGGCCGAGCTGACAGCAGCGTCTGTATCACAGCAAATTATGTTGAGTGGTGGATGTGAACGTCTGTTGGTTTGTGGTGGTGGCGCACGTAACCCGCAGATAATGAGTCGACTTTCTGCCTTATTACCGGGGACGGAGGTTTGCCCGACAGATAAATATGGCCTAAGCGGTGATGATATGGAAGCACTGGCATTTGCTTGGTTAGCATTCCGTACAATGTCAGGTGTGCCAGGGAATTTACCCTCTGTTACCGGTGCGAGTACTGAAACTATTTTAGGAGCGATTTATCCTGTTATTAATCAATAACAATGATAAGCTATTGGGTATTTAGTGAGTCATAAACAGAGCTACGTTAATGTCAGAACATAATGAATTTGATGTTGCAGAATTACGCCGTGAATATATTCGTGGTGGGTTAAGACGTAAGGATTTGACTGAAGAGCCCATCGAACTTTTTGAGCGTTGGCTTAATCAAGCATGTGACGCTAAGTTGAGTGATCCCACAGCAATGTCTATAGCGACGGTCGATGAGAATGGTCAACCGTATCAACGTATTGTGTTATTGAAGCATTTTGATACAAATAGTCTGATTTTTTATACAAATTTAGGTAGCCGGAAAGCGAAACATTTGGCGCACAATAATAAAATCAGCCTCCATTTCCCTTGGTATCCTTTGGAAAGGCAAGTCTCTTTTCTTGGTAAAGCGGAACGTCTTTCTCCTGTTGAGGTGGTGAAATATTTCCATAGCCGTCCTAGAGATAGCCAGATTGCTGCATGGGCATCACAACAATCTTCCCGTATTTCCGCACGCGGTGTTTTAGAAGGGAAGTTCCTTGAATTGAAACAGAAATTCTTGAATGGTGAGGTGCCTTTGCCTAGCTTTTGGGGGGGATTCAAAGTGACCTTTGATTCTGTTGAATTTTGGCAAGGTGGTGCAAACCGGCTCCATGATCGGTTTATTTATCAACGGCAAGGCGATAGCTGGCATGTTGACAGGCTTGCACCATAAATCGTGGATTATCATTTTTAATACTAGCACTTATAGTATTGGCGTTTTATCCTATGCCGCACTCTTTTTAAATCGCGATTTATACAACAGACAAAATACACAAATTAATGGAGTCATTAATGTCTAGCAATAACCTGATAAAACAACTGCAAGAGCGGGGCCTCATTGCCCAGGTGACGGATGAGAATGCGTTAGCGGAGAGACTGGCGCAGGGCCCTGTCTCCCTCTATTGTGGTTTCGATCCGACCGCTGACAGCTTGCATTTGGGGCATCTGGTTCCCTTGCTGTGTTTAAAACGATTCCAGCTAGCCGGGCATAAACCCGTGGCGTTAGTTGGTGGAGCGACGGGTTTGATTGGTGATCCAAGTTTCAAAGCCACTGAACGTAAATTGAATACTGAAGCTACCGTTAAAGAGTGGGTGGAGAAAATTCGTAGACAAGTTTCACCTTTCCTCGATTTTGATTGTGGCGAAAATAGCGCTAAAACAGCCAATAATTATGATTGGTTTGGCAACATGGATGTTCTGACTTTCCTGCGTGATATCGGCAAACATTTCTCAGTTAATCAGATGATTAACAAAGAGGCGGTTAAACAGCGTTTGAACCGTGATGATGTGGGTATCTCTTTCACTGAGTTTTCTTATAATCTACTGCAATCCTATGATTTTGCTCGCCTGAATGAAGTACATGGTGTTGAGTTACAGATTGGTGGTTCTGACCAGTGGGGGAATATTACTTCTGGTATTGATCTAACGCGTCGTATCAACCAGAAACAAGTATTTGGCATGACCGTTCCATTGATCACGAAATCTGATGGCACTAAATTTGGTAAGACAGAAGGTGGCGCTGTTTGGTTAGATCCGAAGAAAACCAGTCCATACAAATTCTATCAATTCTGGATTAACACTGCGGATGCTGATGTTTATCGCTTCCTGAAATTCTTTACCTTTATGAATCTTGAAGATATTGATGCTTTGGAAGAAGAAGATAAAAATAGCGGTAAAGCTCCTCGTGCTCAGTACGTGTTGGCAGAACAAGTTACCGGTATGGTGCATGGTGAAGAGGGGTTAGCAGCCGCTAAACGGATTACAGAAAGTTTATTCTCTGGAGCTGCTGCTGATTTGACCGAAGCGGATTTTGCTCAATTGGCGCAGGATGGTATGCCGGTAATTGAGTTGGAAAAAGGCGCAGATTTGCAACAAGCTTTGGTTAATGCCGGGTTGGTACCTTCTCGTGGTCAGGCGCGTACGATGATCAGTTCCAACGCTGTCGCAATTAATGGTGAAAAACAATCTGAACCTGAATATCTGTTTACTGACAGTAACCGTCTGTTTGATCGTTACACCCTGCTGCGTCGTGGTAAAAAACACGATTGTTTGATCTGCTGGAAATAACTCATATTATATATACCCTATGTATTTCAAGATGCATCGAGACGGCAAGGGAGCGAATCCCCGGGAGCATAGATAACTATGTGACCGGTGTGAGCGAGTGCAGCCAATAAAGAGGCAACTTGAAAGATGACGGGTATATGATGGGGCAATGATAATGTTGCCCTTTCTCTTACTATGACTTTAATCTTATAAACAGAAGCCAGAATAAAAATATAGGCCGTCATTGTGAAAAATATCCTTTCAATTCAATCTCATGTTGTTTTTGGTCACGCTGGCAACAGTGCTGCGGAATTCCCTATGCGTCGGATGGGGGTAAACGTATGGCCGTTGAATACAGTACAGTTTTCAAATCACACCCAATATGCTCAATGGAAAGGGTGTATTATGCCAGCTAACCATCTTACAGAAATCGTTCAGGGCATAGAAGAAATTGAACAGCTCAAATCTTGTCATGCAGTACTGAGTGGATATATCGGTTCAGCGGAGCAAGGGGGCCATATTATCGATATAGTAAAACGGGTAAAAGCGGTGAATCCTGATGCTTGGTATTTCTGTGATCCCGTTATGGGGCACCCAGAAAAAGGTTGTATTGTTGTGCCTGGGGTGGCTGAATTTTTGTGTAAAGATGCACTTCCTGTAAGTGATATCATTGCGCCAAATTTGCTGGAGCTTGAAACACTTAGTATGCAGAAAGTGACTAATGTAGAACAGGCTGTTGTGGCTGCTCGAACACTATGTGATAAAGGGCCGGATATTGTACTGGTTAAACACCTTAGTCGAGCTGGTTATCGGACTGATCGTTTTGAAATGCTATTAGTGACTAAAGAACATAGCTGGCATGTAAGTCGGCCTTTGGTGGATTTTGGCGAACGCCAGCCAGTTGGTGTGGGTGATTTAACCAGCGGCTTGTTATTGGTTAATCTATTAAAAGGCGAGCCTTTACAAACTGCCCTCGAACATGTCGCTGCTGCGGTTTATGAAGTGATGGTAACAACCAAAGATATGGGCGAATACGAATTACAAATTGTGGCTGCTCAGGACAGAATGGTGGCGCCTGGTCATAAATTCTGTGCGACACAATTGGATTAAGATATTTAACCGTTCCACGGACATTGCGTGGAACGGTTTTTTATTTTTAAATTAACCCTTCAGCTTTCAGGGCATCACGAACATTTGGACGTTCTGCAATCCTCTCTTGATAAGCTTTAAGATGAACCAGATCAGATAGATCCAATCGCACTAAAGGTGCCCAGTTACTGAGCGTGAATAAGTAAGCGTCAGCAACAGTAAAATGCTCCCCGGCAATGTATGGCTGTTTTGCTAATACTTCATCTATATACTTGAATCTTCTAAGTAGATTATTAATAGCAACAGGACGATAATTTTCTGGTGTTCCTGGCATGAACAGGGGTGAGAATCCTTTATGGATTTCACTGGAAATATGGCTAAGCCATTCAAGTTGATGATATCGTTCCATTGTTCCGGCTGGTGCAATTAATTTTTTGTCCGGTTTCTGGTCGGCAATATATTGGACAATAACAGCTCCTTCGGTGAGGATCTCATTGTTATCTAGCAGGAGAGTTGGTATCTGGCCTTTTGGGTTGATTGCGAAAAAATCGTCGCCGTTCTCCGTTTTTTTAGTTTTCAGATCAACTTTAATCACGCTGAAATCAAGTCCTGCTTCACGAAGTATGATGTGGGGTGATAGAGAACAAGCTCCAGGTTGGTAATAAAGTTTCATGTATAGCTCCTTAAAAATTTTCGGTAATATACCCGTTATCTTTCAAGTTGCTTCTTTGTTGGCTGCACTCGCTCACACCGGTCACATAGTTTGCTATGCTCCCGGGGATTCGCTCCCTTGCCGTCGCGATGCATCTTGAAATCCATAGGGTATAGATATAATAGGACAAAGGAACTCAGTAAGGCATTGTCATAGCCTTGATACATACTACCACGGCATATGGAAATATGTTATAGCAAATTAATGATTGAATAGATATCCGATGGTCTGATCATATCGTGATTAGTGCTTTCTTATGCACTTGATTATATGAGTGGTTATCTGGTTTTTTATCGTTATTTTGGGGTAAATTGGTTGCATTAATAGAGAAATTTAAGGAGAGTTCTGGATGAAATTACTTGTCCAAAACTGCCCCGTATTTTGTGTTATATAGCATATTTTACAACTGATGATATTATACGGAATAAATAATAGAGATTATTGATAGTTGCAAAAATTCATTTTATATTGATTATAACATAATTAATATATTATTTTTTCTAAATGATTTGTAATCATAGGAAAATAAATTGAATTTATTTGTAAAATCACTAAAATAGATCATGCATTGCCTATAGTTTCTTGTAAAAATATCTTTTTTATTCTCTTTATTAAAGTTTTCGACTAACTCATTGTAAATATTATTAATTGCTCTGATTTGTCCATTAAGTTTATTGACTGAATTATTTATATTTCTAAGGCTAAATGAAACATCTGATATATTTAAAGTGATTTCTTCCATCAATAAAGAGAGTTTATATATTTGTTTTTTATCTTCTCCATCGGGAATACTCTTTAATAATTGTTGTATTTTTATATGTGTTTTTTCTGCGAAGTTTTTCTTGCTTTCAAAATTAATTTGAGACATTTCAAAGAGTTGTGGTAATTTTGAGATGAAATCGTTTAGCTTACTAAAATCTGATTCAATTTCTTTCAATGCATGATCGACCCTGGCAATATAACCATGACCTAAATATCCACTGCTAAGTGAACCTAAATAAGTTGTTGCTTTGTGTATATTTTTAATGATTCTATCAATATCTTGTTCATCGGAATTATATGCATATTCATAATCTTCCAGCGCTGATGGCCAGTGATATAATGATTCACTAAACTTATTCCAAGAAGTTGCAATTTCTTGAGATAGATCATGATTTTTCAGGCATTCTGGCAATTTTATATTGGTAATTGATTTAAACATATTGGATATAATTAAAAAATCATTTTTCATTTTATTCACCTTGCTAAAATAATAAATATCATTAAATTGTATAAAAGTATGAAATATAATATTAAACCTAAAAGATTAAAATGATAATAAAAATAAAATATTGCATTAATAATCAATTATATGAAATTAAGTTGTTGATTATATTAAAGGACATATTACTGATTAGTGCAAGGAAACGAGATAATATTTTTTATTTCGGTAAAACAATTATACCCTATGGATTTCAAGTTGCATCGCGACGGCAAGGGAATGAATCCCCGGGAGCATAGATAACTATGTGGCCGGGGTGAGTGAGTGCAGCCAACAAAGAGGCAGCTTGAAAGATGACGGGTATATAAGGTAATATCGTTTAACTATTTAATTACAAAGGTTTTAATAATTCTCTCCAATTGTTTTTTATATTTTAATTTAAAATTAATTTTTACCTATTAGTGATGATTTAATGAAGTGATTAATCTATTATTTTATTGATAATAAAAGGCCCGAAAAACTAGCTTTTCGGGCCTTGTTTTGTGAGTTGAAATTTACTGATTATTAATCAGATTATTTCAATTCCAGTTCATTCATTGCGGCAATGCTGAAACCACCGTCAACATGCAGGATTTCACCGGTAATACCGCCGGACAGATCCGAGCACAAGAATGCCGCAGCGTTACCAACATCTTCAGTTGTTACAGTGCGGCGAATTGGGTTAACGGATTCACAGTGAGCCAGCATTTTACGGAAATCTTTGATGCCAGACGCAGCCAAAGTACGGATAGGCCCGGCAGAGATACCGTTAACACGAATACCTTCAGCGCCCATGGCGTTAGCCATATAACGGACGTTAGCTTCCAGAGATGCTTTTGCCAGACCCATTACATTATAGTTAGGGATTGAGCGCTCTGCTCCTAAGTAGGTGAGAGTTAGTAAAGCAGAATTTGGGTTCAGCATTTCACGGCAAGTTTTTGCCATAGCAACAAAGCTGTAAGAGCTGATGTCGTGCGCGATTCTAAAACCTTCGCGGGTAACGGAACTGACATAGTTACCATCCAGTTGATCAGCAGGTGCAAAGCCAATGGAGTGAACAAAACCATCGAATTTTGGCCAAATTTTACTCAGCTCGGTGAACAGGACTTCAATGCTTTCGTCTTCAGCTACATCGCAAGGCAGAACGATAGTAGAATTTAGGGAAGCAGCAAATTCTTCAACACGAGGTTTCAACTTGTCATTTTGATAAGTGAAAGCCAGCTCAGCTCCCTGGTCATGCATTGCTTTTGCAACACCATAAGCGATGGAGAGTTTACTGGCGACGCCAGTGATCAGAATGCGCTTGCCGGTCATAAAACCCATAACAGTATCCTTGTGTGATAACGCCGGTAATGATATTCATGGATTAAAATTGCTCACAGAGACAATATCAATATGACGTTTTATTGTTAATAAACCCAGTAATTCTATCACGCTAGAGAGAAATATGCTGTATTTTGCGTTCTGCTCCGAGCAGTGATTATCGTTTTCTATATGTTAAGGAATATCCTGCCGCCAGGCATCAGCGGTGAGTGCTTCACCAAAATGGCTAGCGATTAAACGGCGGGTCATATCGTGCAGAGGAGAAGCCAACACTTCTGCTGTATTTCCCCGCTCAACAACTTCCCCTTGATGCATGACCAGCACCTGATCGCTGATATGTTTCATCATGCCAAGATGCTGGGTGACATAGAGGTAAGAAATACCTTGTTTTTCCTGTAATTCCAACATCAGATTAATGATTTGAGATCGCATAGACATATCGAGTGATGCTAATGCCTCATCAGCAATAATAATCTGAGGTTGTAATATCAATGCGCGCGCCAGTGCTACCCGCTGTTTCTGGCCTGAGGCTAACATATGTGGATAATAATTGGCATGGTCCGGTAACAGGCCAACTTGTCGCAATGTTTGGTTGATCCGTTTTTCCCGCTCCATTGTATTGAGCGCTGTATTAAGCAGAAGGGGAATATCAAGAATTTGACCAATACGCTGACGAGGATTTAGCGACGTACTTGGGTCCTGAAATATCATGCGAATGCGTTGGCTGCGATAACTGTAATCACCGTAAGTGAGTTTATGGCCTTCGATCATGATTTCACCGGCAGTTGGCTCGATGACGCCTGAAAGCATTTTTGCCAGTGTTGATTTTCCAGAACCGTTTTCACCAATAATCGCCAGTGTCTGTTTAGCTTTTAAGGTAAAACTAACGGGTTTTACCGCATTGAGATGTTGACGATGAAAAAAACCCGTTCGATAGCGAAAAGTTTTAGCCAAGTTCCTGACTTCTAGCAGAGTATTAATCAATTACTGTTCCTCCAGATTCAGTGGAAAGTGGCAGGCAAAAGCGTGGTTTTTAATCACCCGCAACCGCGGTGTTTCAATACACGTTTTTTGCGCATAAGGACAACGCGGACCTAAACGGCAGCCGATGGGTAAGTGCTCAAGGGATGGAATAGCGCCTGATAAGGTGTTTAACCTGCTTTTATGAGGCAAAGAGCTACCAAAATCAGGGATAGCGCGGCTTAACGCTTGTGTGTAAGGGTGGTGTGGTGTTACCAGTAATTCATCGGGAACGGCGCTTTCGACCGTTTGACCACAGTACAGAACATTAATGCGATCCACCAATTTGCTCATGACTTGCAAGTCATGACTTATCAGTAAAATGGTGGTGTTGTTGTTCTGATTCAATCGTGCTAACAGACGAAAAATCTGAGCTTGTGTGGTCGGTTCCATCGCATTGGTTGGTTCATCTGCAATCAGCAGGCGTGGTTGGTTAGCCAATGCGATAGCAATCATGACCTTTTGGCACTCTCCCTCCGTTAACTCGCAAGGGAAGCTATTCATAATGTCTTTATGATCTTTAATTCCCACACGGTGGAGTAATTCAATAGCCCGGCGTTTTCGCCATTTGAAACGTTGCCACCAACGGCCTTTGTATGTCCAGCAGGGAATGGCTTGAATGAGTTGACGACCAATATTTTCAGAAGGATCAAGACAGGATTGTGGCTCCTGAAAAATCATTGAGATATTGTGGCCGATCACTTTTCGGCGCTGACGTGGAGTCAGACGGAGCAGATCAATATCATCGAAGCGAAAACGGTCAGCCGTCACTTTGAGATTATCTTTAGTGACTCCGCTTATTGCTTTGGCAATCAAGCTTTTACCTGAGCCGGATTCACCAACCAGACCACGTATTTCGCCTTCTGTCAGTGACATACTGACGCGATCAACCGCTTTAACTGGCCCTTTGGCAGTCATAAATTCAATAGTGAGATTGCGAATGTCGAGTAATGGCATTATTCCACCCCGGAATTAATTGCTCGGTGTAATCCATCACCTAATAAATTGACTAACAAGACACAGAACATAATTGCCGCGCCGGGCAACATAACGGTCCAGGGCGCAACATAGATTAGCTCCAGTGAATCGCCCAACATGGCTCCCCATTCGGGTGAGGGAAGTTGGGCGCCAAGATCAAGAAAACCAAGTGAAGCGATATCAAGTATGGCGATAGAAAGGGCACGTGTTAGCTCGTTGACCAAGGCGGCGGTAATGTTTGGTAATACGGCATACCATAGAATGTGGTAATTAGAGGCGCCATCCAGGCGAGCGGCAATAACATATTCTTTATCTAGCTCATCGTGAACGGCGCTGTAAACTGTGCGAACGATACGTGGCAATAGCGCCAACCAAATAGCGATTATTGCATGCTGCAAACTGGCGCCCACAAAGGCGACGACAATGATTGCCAACAATAGTGATGGGATAGAGAGTAATGTATCGAGAATATGATTGAGCACCGCGGATTTCAGTCCTCGTGTCATGCCTGCCAGACAGCCAATAATCAGACCACATAAAGCGGCTGCTAAAGTGACTAACAGAGCTGAACCGAATGTAGAGGCTGTACCTATTAGTAATCGGCTGAGAATGTCGCGTCCAAGATCGTCGGTACCTAGAAAAAATGCGATATTACCGTGATATGACCATGAAGGTGGCAGCAACTGATGACCAAGAAATTGTTGATCGAGCTTATAGGGGGCCAGATAGCTACCAAACAGACTTAGGGCGATCAGAATCAGCACCCCATAAAACCCCATCATTGCCAACATGTCAGAATAGAAAAAGCGCCAGATGACCTTTATCGGTGACGGCATTTTCTTTTCACGATAAAAATTATCTAAGGGCATACCATTCCTTATGCTTCAGAGGGTTAGCCATTGCGCCAATAATATCAGACAGAACATTGACAAAAATCACCAGTGTGCCAATCACCATAACACTGGCAGAAATGGCGGAATAATCTTGCTGACGAATGGCACTGACCAACCAATGACCAAGTCCCGGCCAGTTAAATACGAGTTCTGTCATCATTGCCAGTGTCAGCATGGTGGAAAATTGTAATCCTAGTTTCGGAATGATAGGGGGCAACGCATTGTGTAATACATGACGACGGATAATTGTCAGCCTTGATAAACCACGGGTTGCGGCGGCTTTAATATAGTTTTCACCAAAAACTTCTTCTGTGCTGTTCCTCATCAACCGGATAACTTCGGTTGTCGGTGCAACGGCGAGTGTAATAACGGGTAGCAGCAAGTGTTGCATGGCACTAATGATCATCTCATTACGATAGGGTGATTTTGATAACCAGGCATCAATTAATGAGAAACCTGTTACAGGTTCAATCTGATATAGCAGATTAAAGCGCCCGGAGACGGGTAGCCAGCCGAGATAAAGAGAGAAAAATAGAGTCAGTAATAATGCTAGCCAAAAAATCGGGATGGAAAATCCGACTAAAGCAATGGAGATGATAACAGTATCTGCTGGTTTGTTACGCCATACTCCCGCAATAATCCCGAGTGGGATGCCGACTAGTAAGGCGGTAGAGAAAGCCAGAATACAGAGCTCCATTGTGGCGGGGAACACTTCCCGTAGTTGTCCGCTGATAAGTTCACCATTAATGCTGGATACGCCAAAATCCCATAGTAATAAGCTGTTGAAATAGAATATATAAGCATCAAATAGGGATGCCCCGCTGAGTGGAGCATTGGGGGTAAAGTAACTTAGGCTAAAGCTTATCAGTGACAGGAAAAACAGGGTAATAATCAGCAATAGCAGACGACGGAGAGTGTAAATAATCATTTGTCACCCTTCTGATTCATTCGATTAGTCTCTTTTTCCCGATAAACGCCAGCGAAAGAGGTATTACCAAATGGGCTGAGTACCAGCCCTTTAATATCATGACGGTAGGCCTGTAAATGCAGAGAATAGGCTAATGGTAATATAGGTAATTGCTGCTCAAGGACTTGTTGAGCCGCATGATAATACTTAATTCGGGATAATAATTGCTGGTTAATCAAAGCTTCCCGCAAAATTTTATCAAACGTTGGCTCACACCAATGGCTGAAATTTGTCTGTGAAGCGATAGCAGCACAACTTAACAGTGGACGGAAAAAACTGTCTGGGTCATTACTGTCAGTTGACCAACCTGATAATGTCATATCGTGAGATTTATCCATCAGTTTGGTTTCCTGAAAGCGGCCCTCAACAGGTTTGATACTCATGGTAATACCAACTTGTGCTAAATCGGCCTGAATCAGTTCTGCCATTTTGAGTGGACTTGGATTATATGATTGAGAGGCGGAAGGTACCCATAAGCTCAATTGCAAGCCATTTAATCCGAGGTCATTAAGCATTTTACGGGATTTTTCTGGGTTGTATTCCGTAATTTCAGTTTGATTATCATAAGCCCATGACGCCCGAGGTAAAATTGATGAGGCTGTTTCCGCCGTACCATAATAGATGGATTGCATCAGCCGTTGGTTATTAATAGCGTAAGCAATGGCTTGCCGGACCTGTAGCTTATCAAGTGGTGGCTTGCTGGTATTGAAAGCCAGATAAGCGATATTCATTCCTGGGCGTAAAGTCAGACGCAGGCGAGGATCATCTCGTAAAACTGTAAGCTGACTGGCAGCGGGATACGCTAATACATCACATTCACCGGTTAAAAGTTTAGACATCCTGCCGGTGCCGCCGGCGCCGACGTCAATAACTATCTGACGCATTTGTGGTTTGCCTTTCCAGTATTTATCATGACGAACCAGACGAATAAATTGTCTGGTCCGATGATCTTCCAACATAAACGGGCCTGTGCCGACAGGTTTCCAGTCAATTTGTTCATGGCGATTCATTTGATGCAATTGTTGCCCATATTCTTGTGAAAGTATTGGGGCATAGTGGGTTGCCAAATGCCAAAGAAAAGAAGCATCTGGTTCGTTCAAGCGAAACTCCACCGTATATTCATTAAGTTTACGGATACTTTGAATAGAATCGGCCAGTTGGAGGCTGTCAAAATAGGGATAATGCCCGCCATTGACGTTGTGATAATAGTGTTGCTTATCAAACAGACGCTTAAAGCTGAAAATGACGTCATCAGCATTCATGTTACGGGTCGGAGTAAACCAGTCTGTTGATTGAAATGAGACATTATGGCGCAAATAAAAACGGTAGGTAGCACCATTATCCAGTATTTCCCAATGGGAGGCTAATTCAGGGAGTAAACGATAAGTATAGGGGTCTACATCTAGTAGGCGCTCATAGAGTTGTGCTGCCAGTGTATCGACAGTTAAGCCGCTGCTAGCCAGTTGGGGATTAAAGGTATTCAGATTGCCATTAACGCAATAAATAAGCCCTTGTTGCTGAATGTCAGTCGGAACGTGGGGATTTTTTTCAGGCATAGCTATTGTTTCTGCAATAGCAGGAGCTGAAAGGGATAATATGATCCAATAAATCAAACTGCGCATATAAGGCATCTGTTATTAATTAGAATTGACACATTGTATCTCAATTCGCTCTTGAGCCCAAAAAAACGCTGAGGGGATGATAATGAGAAAAATTCTCAATAAAGTGCTTTACAAAACGTATTGATAACCATTATCATCTGTATCGCACTTCCGGGGAACAGTTTTTGTATCTCAGGAAAGGCACGACATTGCTCACATTGCTTCCAGTGTTTTTTAGCCAGCTCGGGTGCTGGCTTTTTTTTATCTGTAATCCGGATCACTTATCGCCGGCGTTGATATCATGTTTCTTCATTAAGCCTCGTAATTGATAATAGGTCAGTCGTAGTTTCTCTGCTGCTTTTCTTTGGTTAAATCTGCTCTCTTTTAATGATAATGCTATTAATTGTCGTTCGCTGTCATGTTGCCACTGTTTCAAATTAACTGGTAGTGAAGGCAGAAGTTGTGAAGATAAATCATTACTATCATCATTGGCTATAAAATGTGGTGTGGAGGCGAATGGGTTAATAATAATATTATCAAGTTGAGCAGAATTTTCGCCGTGACGATAAACCGATCGTTCCACAACATTTTTCAGTTCACGAATATTACCGGGCCACGTGTAATCCTGTAACTGTTGTCTTGCCTGGTCAGTGAACCCGGGAAATAGTGGTAAATCAAGTTCGCGGCACATCTGAATAGCAAAATGCTGCGCTAACAACATGATATCCTGCTGTCTTTGCCGCAATGGTGGGATTTTAACCACATCGAAAGCCAGCCTATCGAGCAAATCAGCGCGGAATTGCCCCTTAGCTGCCATTGCGGGCAGATTATCATTGGTCGCGCATATCAGTCGAGCATCAACTTGTAATGATTGGCTGCCGCCAACGCGTTCAAGATGCCCATATTCAATGACACGCAACAGCTTTTCTTGAACTTGCATTGGTGCGGTTGCCAATTCATCAAGAAATAGTGTTCCTCCATCAGCACGTTCAAATCTTCCTTGGTGCCTCTTTTGCGCACCGGTAAATGCGCCAGCTTCATGACCAAATAACTCTGAATCTAATAAATTTTCATTCAGAGCCGCGCAGTTTAGGGAGATAAATGGGCCTTGCCAGCGGGGAGATAAATAATGCAAACGGCGGGCAATCAGCTCTTTGCCGGTTCCGCGTTCCCCAATAACGATAACGGGTTTGTTTAATTTTGCCAGCGCGGATACCTGCTCCAGAATTTCAATAAAGCTGTTTGCTTCACCCAATAGGTTTTCTGTGGCGTCATTCATGGTTATTTTCACCGATAATTGGTTATTTTAGCCACTTTATTACGTTGTGATAAAAAGTTAAATAAAAAAATTTCTTTATATTTCATGGAAATAAAGTAAATGAAAAGTTGGCATGACTCTTGATAGGATAGAAGTGACATGAATAGTATTAACCAACCTTAACCAAAGAGGATAATTTGTTATGGGTATTTTCTCTCGTTTTGCTGATATCGTGAATGCCAATATCTCTTCATTACTGGATAAAGCGGAAGATCCGCAGAAAATGATTCGTCTAATGATTCAGGAAATGGAAGACACTTTAGTTGAAATTCGCTCAACTTCCGCCCGTGCTTTGGCAGAGAAAAAGCAGTTATCTCGCCGCATTACCGCAGGTGAACAACAAATGCACGACTGGCAGGAAAAAGCGGAACTGGCGTTGAATAAAGAGAGAGAAGATTTGGCACGGGCAGCCCTGCTTGAAAAGCAGAAAGTGGCTGCTTTAGTGGATACATTGAAACATGAATTAACCATACTGGAAGAGACACTTGAGAGAATGAAAGGGGAGATTGTTGAGCTTGAAAACAAACTTAGCGAAACCCGAGTAAGACAACAGGCATTGGCTTTGCGTCATCAGGCGGCCGCCTCTTCCCGACAGGTTCGTCATCATCTAGACAGCGGTAAAATTGATCAGGCAATGGCTCGCTTCGAACAATTTGAACGCCGTATCGATCATATGGAAGCGGAAGCAGAAGCCGTGGGCATGGGAAAACAAAAATCGCTGGATCAACAGTTTGCTGAATTAAAAGCAGACGATGAAATCAGTGCGCAGTTAGCGGCAATGAAGGCTAAAATAAATGCTAATAAAGAACAACATTAAGTGTTGGCGCACTCAACTAACCATTTAAGGAAAAGTGATGGGCTCTATATTTCTTGGCATTCCGCTGACTATTTTTGTACTTTTTGTGTTACCCATCTGGTTGTGGTTGCATTATAACAGCCGGAATTCAAACCAAAGCCAGTTAGATCAGAATGAAATTCAGCGTCTGGCAGAGCGGGTACAACATATGCAGGCACGAATCAAAACATTGGAAGATATTCTGGATGCGGAACATCCTGATTGGAGGCAATCATAATGTCGAATGGTAACCGCCGGAAACTGTATCGAATACCCGAAAAGGGCAAAATTAAAGGTGTTTGTGCTGGGTTGGCCTATTATTTTGATGTACCAGTACGTTTGATTCGTGTCATCGCGGTATTGTCACTCTTCTTTGGCCTGTTTGGTTTTGTGGTTGTTGCTTATATTGTACTGGTTTTCGTCCTTGATCCGGCACCTACGGGTTATATCGAAGAGGACCATTTTTCAGTACAAAACTTGCTGAATGAAATCGATTATCAATTGAAATCGGGAGAGATTCGTCTGCGCCAAATGGAGCGTTATATCACCTCAGAAACGTTCAGCGTTCGCAGTCGTTTCAGGCAGCTTTGATAATAATTAAGGGAGGCCTTGGGCTAATTGTGGGGTCATTAGTGTTGAAACGAACTCATGAAGCGGCGGAACACGATAATTGGTTCTGGGAACAAGTGAAACAGGGCCTCAATGAAGCCGATGATCCTAACACGGTTTGGGTTTCTCATAAGTTGGCTAAACAAGAGATGTAGCGTCAGCGTGAAGCCCTGCCAGCACGAGTTGCAGGAAAAGTTAAATGATGCAACGGGTATTGCCTGATCGTCATATTTATCACAGGAGAGACATGAAACGGCTACAAAATGAATTAACTGCGTTGGTTAATCGTGGGATGGATCGCCATTTACGGTTAGCTGTAACAGGATTAAGTCATAGTGGTAAAACAGCGTTTATCACATCTTTGGTTAATCAGTTACTTAACCTCCATAGCGGTGCCCGGTTGCCGCTATTTTCTGCTGTGCGTGACGGTCGCTTGTTGGGTGTAAAACGGGTTCCACAACGTGATTTGGGCGTTCCTCGCTTTACTTATGATGAAGGGTTGACCGCACTTTACAGCACACCGCCAGCCTGGCCGACTCCGACGCGGGGTGTCAGTGAAATCCGTCTGGCACTTCGTTACCGTTCTGGGGATTCTCTGCTGCGCCATTTTAAAGAAACTGCCACGTTATATCTGGAAATTGTGGATTATCCCGGCGAATGGCTGTTGGATCTACCGATGTTGGCGCAAAGTTATTTAACATGGTCACACCAGATGAATAGCTTATTGCAGGGACAAAGAGCTGTATGGGCAAAACCTTGGTTGGAACTTTGTAAACAGTGCGATCCACTGGCACCCGCAGATGAGAATCTGTTGGCTGCTATTGCTCAGGCTTATACGGAATATTTGGCTAAATGCAAAGAGCAAGGTTTACATTTTATTCAGCCGGGGAGATTTGTTCTGCCCGGTGATATGATGGGTGCTCCGGCTTTACAATTTTTCCCGTGGCCGGATATCAACAATATCACTGAGTCACGATTTGCTCAGGCAGATAGACACACGAATATCGGTATGCTGCGTCAGCGCTTTGAATATTACTGCCAGTCGGTGGTGAAAGGGTTTTATAAAGCGCATTTTCTACGTTTTGATCGGCAGATTGTGTTGATAGATTGTTTACAGCCATTAAACCGTGGACCACAAGCATTTAATGATATGCGTTTGGCGCTGACACAATTAATGCAAAGTTTTCATTATGGTAAACGAACGCTCTTCCGTCGCCTGTTTTCCCCTTGCATTGATAAATTAATGTTTGCTGCCAGTAAAGCCGATCACGTTACCGCAGATCAGCATGCTAATTTGGTTTCTTTACTCCAGCAATTGATTCAGGAAGCCAGACAAAATGCGGTTTTTGAAGGTATCAGCATGGATTGTGTTGGCTTGGCGTCGGTACGAGCGACAGAAAGTGGCGTGATTGAACACAATGGTGAAAGTATTCCGGCGTTGAAAGGATATCGGCTTACAGATGGTAAACCGCTGACATTTTTTCCCGGAGAGGTGCCACGGCGTTTACCTGAGGATAACTTCTGGCAAAAACAGGGTTTCTCTTTCGAAGAGTTTAGCCCTTGTCCGGTAAATGTTGATACACCATTGCCTCATATCCGGTTGGATACCGTGCTGGAATTTTTAGTGGGAGATAAAGTGAAATGACGGAACCCTTGAAGCCAAGAATTGACTTTGCAGAATCCTTATCGGGGCCACAAGAGCCGGTTTTAAAGCCTGCTCAGATCTTTAATGAAAAAGACACAGCGAATTTTTGTCCTGCTTCACCGGAACTTGAGGCTGAAGAACGCGAAGGTCAGGTAGAAGGGATAGTTAATGCAGCACTGAAACCTAAGCGTAGTTGCTGGCGTAGAATGGTATATGGTTCTCTGATGTTATTGGGGGTGAGTGCTGTTGCTCAGTTTGTGCAGTGGATTTATCAATCATGGCAGCAACAGGATTGGAGTGCATTAGGTGTAGCGGCAGCCGGGGGCATGATTGTCTTTGCGGGAATAGGTTCTCTTGTCAATGAGTGGCATCGTCTTTATCGGCTAAGAATGCGGTCTGAGGAACGCGATACGGCAAGAGCGTTATTGCAGCATCATGGCGTGGGTAAAGGGCGGGAATTTTGTGAGAAGTTGGCAAGTCAGGCGGGTATCGAACAGCATAATCCGGCGTTACAGCGCTGGCGGGCCGCTTTACATGATACACATAACGATCGTGAAGTGGTGGTGTTGTACAGTAAATGGGTTCAACCTGTTTTGGACTCTCAAGTCAAGGCTGAAATCAGCCGCTGTGCTGCGGAATCGGCATTAATGATAGCAGTTAGCCCGTTGGCCATTGTCGATATGGCATTTATTGCCTGGCGTAATATCCGGCTAATTAATCGTATTGCAGCTCTATATGGTATTGAACTGGGATATTTCAGTCGTATTCGGCTCTTCCGTCTTGTTCTACTGAATATTGTTTTTTCTGGTGCTTCAGAAGTGGTGCGGGAAGTGGGTATGGATTGGTTATCGCAGGATATCGCTGCGCGTCTTTCTGTCAGAGCCGCTCAAGGGATCGGTGTAGGTTTACTGACCGCCCGGTTGGGTATTAAAGCGATGGAATTATGTAGGCCATTACCTTGGATAGAAGGTGATAAACCTAAATTAGGAGATTTCCGTCGTCAGCTAATCACTCAACTTAAGAATATCCTGCCAAATAAGTCTAAGAATATAGTTAATTAAATGATATATACTTTAATTCTATATGAACGCACAAAATATCCAGATAATGACAATATTTTACGTTATTTTATTAATTTGTTTTATAATCAATCTTAGGATTTGTTTATTTTAGTGAAAGTTTCAAATACTGTGTTATTTGCGACATTAAAAAACTGGAGTCTGGTCAATTTTTACTGACAGAATGCTTCATATGCATAATTGTAGAGAGTAGTATTTTAAAAAATTATATGCATTAGTGTAAATAAGGTCAAAACAGATGCGCTTAGAAGTTGCTTGCCATGATCGAATTGGGCTGACCCGTGAACTGCTCGATCTACTGGTATTAGAGAATATTGATTTAAAAGGGATAGAAATATCTCAAATCGGCCGGATTTACCTTAATTTTTCACAAGTTGATTTCAATGTATTTCGTAAATTGATGGCAGAAATTCGCCGTATTAATGGTGTTATTGATGTTCGTACCGTCTCTTTTATGCCTTCAGAAAGAGAACACAAAGCGATGTGTGCACTGTTGGAATCCTTGCCTGAGCCTGTTTTTTCAGTTGATCTGAAAGGAAATATTGAGCTTGCTAACTCCGCGGTGTTTAAGCTGTTTGGTGTTAGTGAGGAACAAACTTATCAAAAACCTATTGGGCAGTTTATCAGCGGTTATAACTTTTCGCGCTGGTTTGAAAATAAAAATATCCAGCAACGAGTGGAAAGGATAACTCTCAAAGGTCTGGACTACCTGATGGATATTACTCCTATTCAGCTGATGGATGAAAAGCAGAAAATGCAATGTGTTGGCACAGTGATTATGCTCAAATCTGCCGCTCGAATAGGGAATCAGCTGAAAAAACTGACTGTCAATGATGGTAGTGAGTTTAAGGCGATTATCGCTGTTAGCCCAAAAATGACTCAGATTATTGAGCAGGCCCGTAAAATGGCGATGCTGGATGCGCCACTGTTGCTGATTGGTGAGACAGGAACTGGCAAAGATATTCTGGCAAAAGCCTGTCATTTTCACAGCTTACGCGGAAAACAGCCCTTTTTGGGGTTGAACTGCGCATCGATGCCGGATGATGTAGTAGAAAGTGAACTGTTTGGCTATGCTGCCGGCGCTTATCCGAATGCGATTGAAGGAAAGAAAGGTTTCTTCGAGCAGGCTAATGGAGGCACTGTTTTACTGGATGAAATCGGTGAAATGTCGCCACAGATGCAAATTAAGCTACTGCGTTTTCTGAATGATGGTACTTTCCGCCGAGTAGGGGAAGAAAATGAAGTCAAAGTGAATGTCAGAGTTATCTGTGCTACACAAAAAAATCTGGTTGAATTGGTGCAGCGAGGGGAATTTCGCGAAGATCTCTATTATCGTCTTAATGTGTTGGCGATTACACTCCCGCCGTTGCGTGATCGTAAAGCAGATATTATGCCGCTGGTGGAGTATTTTATTGAGCGTTTTTCTGAAGAACAGGGAGTACTGAAACCGAAATTGTCCCCTGAACTTCCCCACTTTCTGACGAGTTACAGTTGGCCCGGTAACGTAAGGCAGTTACAAAATGCCATCTATCGGGCGCTGACTCAGCTTGAAAATATGGAGCTGACGCCGCGGGATATACAACTGCCAGAGTTTGAAACAGAGGTTTCTTTTAGTGAAGATGTGTTCAATGGTTCTCTGGATGAAATCAGTAAACGTTTTGAACGTTCGGTGTTAACGCGTCTTTATCGGCACTATCCCAGCACGCGTAAACTGGCTAAACGTCTTGGGGTATCGCATACTGCGATTGCCAATAAATTGAGAGAATATGGTCTGAGTAGCAGGAAGCATGCTACTGAATATGAGCCGGATGGTGATGAATAAAATAATGCCCACCGGAAGTGGGCATTATACAAATCATGGGATTTATTTCAGTGCGGCCAGTGCGCTATCGTAATCTGGCTCATTAGTGATTTCATCAACCAGTTGGCTATAAATCACGTTATCGCTTTCATCAAGCACAATGACTGCACGGGCTGTGAGACCACTCAGAGGACTATCGCTGATGGCAACGCCATAATCTTCACTGAAAGTACCGCCACGCAAGGTAGACAGCGTGACGACATTTGATAACCCTTCCGCGCCACAGAAACGGGACTGAGCAAAAGGCAGGTCGGCAGAAATGCACAGTACGACGGTATTTTCCAAATCATTCGCTACCTGATTAAATTTACGTACTGATGCCGCACAAACACCGGTATCGATACTTGGGAAAATATTCAGCACCTTACTTTTTCCGGCATAGTGGCTAAGAGAGACATCGGAGAGATCTTTGGCTGTCAGAGTAAAATCTTTCGCTTTTTCCCCTGATTTTGGGAACTGGCCGCTTACGGCGATATCATTGCCTTGAAATTTTACTGTTTGTGTCATAGCTTTCTTCCTCTGATAAATGAACCACGATTGCCCAGTGTAGAAGAATATTTGGCGCTTGCCCATCAAAAATAGTGCTTGTGAGAGTAAAATTGTCTGATTGTGTCATTTCGACAATGGCTTATAATTTAGTATTGGGATATTTATTTTATAACAGGGCAGATTATTATCTTATGCGTTATTTGAATCTGATTTCTTGTGCACTACTTATCAATAGTTCTCTTATCTCCGTTTCTGTTTTCGCTGCAGAAGTTCCTGCTGGCACTCAGCTTAATGACAAACAGGAATTGGTGCGTCATCTAAAAGACGAACCGGCGTCCTTAGACCCGATGAATGCCGTGGGTTTGACAGAAGCGCAAGTTCAGCGTGATCTGTTTGAAGGGTTAGTGAATCAGGATGCGTATGGCAAGGCCATTCCCGGCGTCGCAACAGAGTGGAAAACCGCAGACAACAAAACTTGGTTTTTTACCTTGCGTTCTGATGCTCGTTGGTCAAACGGCGAACCCGTTACTGCGACAGATTTTGTGTATAGTTGGCAGCGGTTGGTCACGCCGGCTAATACCTCTTCTTTTGCTTGGTTTGCCGCACTAGCGGGTATCGAGAATGCTCAGGGAATTATTGATGGTAAATTAATTCCGGCAAAACTGGGTGTTGAGGCCATTGATAAGCACACATTAAAGGTGACATTAAACCGGCCTGTGCCTTATTTTCCCAATCTGACGGCGAATTTCAGTCTCTATCCGGTAAATAAGAAAATAGTAGAAAAATATGGGAAAGAGTGGATAAAAGTTGGTCATTTGGTGGGGAATGGCGCTTTCAAATTACATGATCGAATTGTTAATGAAAAAATCGTTCTGACACCAAACCCTTATTACTGGGATCATAAAAAAACCGTCCTGACCAAAGTCACATTTGTACCAATTAATCAGGAATCACACGCGACTAAACGTTATCTAGCGGATGATTTGGATATCACCGAATCTTTTCCGAAAAATATGTATAAAAAATTGCAGCATGAATTACCTGGGCAAGTCTATACGCCGGATCAGTTGGGGACCTATTATTACGCTTTTAACACCCAACGTGCGCCAACGAATAATGCCAGAGTGCGTAAAGCGCTTTCTATGACAATTGACCGTAAAGTCATTGCGGAAAAAGTCTTGGCGACAGGAGAGAAACCTGCCTGGCATTTTACGCCGGATGTGACCGCGGGTTTCCATCCTGTGCTTAGTGACATGGAACAACATACACAGGCAGAACTGGACCAACAGGCTAAAGTTTTGTTACAAGCGGCGGGTTACGGGCCGAACAATCCACTGAAACTTTCTCTGCTCTATAATAATTCCGAAAACCATCAGAAAATTGCGATTGCTATTGCCTCTATGTGGAAGAAAAAACTGGGGGTGCAAGTAAGTTTGATGAATCAGGAATGGAAAACTTATATTGATAGCCGTAACACGGGTAATTTTGATGTTATTCGTGCATCTTGGGTGGGTGATTATAACGAACCTTCTACATTTCTAAGCCTGTTAACGTCAACGCATAGTGGCAATATTGCGAAATTCCATCAGGCAAATTATGACAAATTACTAAAATCTGCTAGTTTGCGAACAGATGATGCTTTAAGAAACGATGACTATAACAAAGCGGAGCAAATGATTGCTGAACAGGCGCCTATTGCACCGATTTATCAATACACTAACGGCAGGTTGATAAAACCTTGGTTAAAAGGATACCCGATCACCAATCCTGAAGACGTGGCATATAGCCATACTATGTACATAATTAAGCACTAAGGGTAAGGAGTTGGATGTGGAGACCATTTATGGTTCATCATTGAAAGAGGCTGATGCAGTCTATGCTTGTCAGTTTGATGGTCAAGGCGGCATGACGCCGATTGACATGAATGGATTAGCCACACCAGCTCAACCTTTCTGGCAACATCTGGATTACCACAATCCCAAAAGTTATCGCTGGATAATGGACACGGATCTGTTACCAGAAACAGTCAAAAAGGGGCTGGCCGGAGAGAGTTTTAGACCAAAAATAGTTCGTACCGGAGATGGTACGATGATCACGCTGCGGACAATTAATAGCAATAAAAGTGAACGTCCCGATCAACTGGTAACGTTCCGTATTTATATTAATTCTGAAATTATCGTTTCCAGTCGCCATCGTAAAGTTCATTCACTTGAGCAGGTACTGAGTGATTTACAGAATGGGATAGGCGCGAAAACGACCGGGCACTGGTTGGTTGAAATAGCTGATGCAATAACCGATGAAGTGGGTAATTTTATTGAAGATCTTCATGACAACCTTATTGAGCTTGAGAATATGATTCTTGAGCAACGGATACCGGGGCGGGGTGGGTTGGCTTTACTGCGTAAACAATTGATTATTCTGCGCCGTTATATGGCTCCTCAAAGAGATGTATTTGCTCGTCTTGCCAATGAAAGATTACTCTGGATGAGTGATGAAGATCGTCATCGAATGCAGGAAATAGCTGACCGCTTGGGAAGAGAGTTGGATGATTTGGATGGTTGTATTGCTCGCACAGCGATTATTTCAGATGAAATTACATCTATGATGGCGGATGCGATGAACCGTCGTACTTATACTATGTCATTATTTGCCATGATTTTTTTACCGACAACATTCCTGACTGGATTATTTGGTGTCAACCTTGGCGGTATTCCTGGTAATGAAAACCATCTGGGTTTTAGTATTTTTTGTTTGCTGTTATTGGGATTGATTATATTTGTTGCTTGGTGGTTAAAAAGAAGTAAATGGCTATGAAAATTAAATAGTTATTTGGAGATATGAAACATAACTACGGAGAAGTGTTACTAAAACTAGCCCTTAATTTGAGATATATCAATATTCACCAGTCGTCATTGAGGCATGATAACTCTCGCAGGTGAAAACAACGTTAAGCGATGAACGTTGTTCTCCGTAATTGTAGTTTTTCTCACATAAGTCTTTATACAGAATAATTGCCCATTCTTGTGCCGATATTAATTTCTAATGTCGGCTTTTTTTATTTTTCATTTGTTGCTTTAGGAAAATAAATAAAAATCAAGACGAAAGTGAAAGAGAAGCAGAAATTAACGCTCTGAGATATATCCAGAGCGGTATGGTTAAGAATATACCCGTCATCTTTCAAGTTGCCTCTTTGTTGGCTGCACTCACTCACCCCGGTCACATCGTTATCTATGCTCCCGGGGATTCACTCCCTTGCCGTCGCGATGCATCTTGAAATCCATAGGGTATAACTATTTGACTTCAATGATATCCAGCCGTTCTGATTGATAATCGGGTTGATCTTCTATATCAACAACGGGTTGTATGGGTAATTCTTCGCGGTCAAAAGCGAGATCGCCACCATCAATCACTTCGTTGCCGTGAGTGATATTTTTAAAATTGAATAGATTAAAATCGCTGAGATGCGATGGAACGACATTTTGTACCGCACGAAACATGGTTTCAATTCTGCCCGGATAACGCTTATCCCATTCCCGTAACATATCCTTGATAACTTGACGTTGCAGGTTGGGTTGTGAACCACAGAGATTACAAGGAATGATTGGGAATGCTTTGGCGGTTGCATAGCGCTCAATATCTTTCTCACGGCAATAGGCAAGAGGGCGAATGACAATATGTTTACCATCATCACTCATCAACTTTGGCGGCATACCTTTTAGTTTGCCACCGTAAAACATGTTGAGAAATAAAGTTTGCAAAATATCATCACGATGATGGCCTAATGCAATTTTCGTTGCGCCCAACTCAGTGGCTGTACGATATAAGATGCCACGGCGTAGACGCGAACAGAGTGAACACGTTGTTTTACCTTCGGGTATTTTCTCTTTCACTATGCCATAAGTATTTTCTTCGACAATTTTATATTCGACACCCAGTTCATCCAGATAAGCGGGAAGGATATGCTCAGGAAAACCGGGTTGTTTCTGATCCAGATTAACTGCAACAAGTGAAAAATTAACCGGAGCACTTTTTTGCAGATTTTGCAGGATAGATAGCAGGGTATAGCTGTCTTTACCACCAGAAAGGCAGACCATAATACGATCGCCTTCCTCAATCATATTGAAATCAGCGATTGCTTGACCGACATCACGGTGTAAACGCTTCTGTAATTTGTTCAGATTATATTGTTGTTTCTGATCCACCACGGACACTCTGTAGATAATGTTTAAATGGGATTTAGGGGGTGGAGTATACCATTTTTATTACCTGACACCTTAAAAGAGTTTGCGATAGATTCCGCTCGTTTTTACCTGTTAATGCTAATGAATTGATAGCTTTTTCTGTTGTCGAAGATGAAGAGCGTGCATACTCTGGATTCTATTGGTAACCGGTGTCAGAATGGAGATGAAAATCAAATTATGGTGTTGCAATTCAATCATGGTTTAACTGTTATTTAGATCGAGCTTCTTGATTTAGTACAATGAATAAAGTTTTTGAATCAAGGCTATTATTGTTGCTGTAAAACTAGGGATAGCTGGTTGTTAAATTTGTTGAACTAGGGGCTCAATCGAACTATTATCACGTTAGATGATATAAATTGATATCATGTTAAATGACATCAATTTGATAAAAAACCAGTGAGCCATGTACCCATGACAAATGGGGTTGTTATTATGTGAACCTTTATTGGTATCTGCTGAATAAGAGAGGGGGAGATGATGAAAAGATTTATTTGTGATGAATTCGAATGGGTTTGACCATTAAAATAGTAAAATATACAGGTAATGGACAGGTTAAGCGAAAAGCGGAGCAGAGCCTCCGCTCATTTTTTTACCGATTAGCAATTGGTAAAAAATAAAGCAATTTGAAATTGATCATAAACACCCAAAAAACGGTCCAGTTTTACGCCTGCTGATAAATAAGGTCCTTTTTCTATATATGATTCAATAATTTCATCCATCTTACTCTGATTTGTTTTATAAATAACTATTGATACAACTAAGAGAATAAAATATAAAAAATAAGCATGATGACAAGAGTTGATCTTTTCATGCTATTGGTATTTTAATTAATAGGATGTGTTTTATGTATTCGTCAAACACTTGTATAACAAGATAAGTATACTGCTTAAGGTGAATGAAAATATAGAAATAGAAAACAAAAAATAATATATAATCATTATTGAAGAAAGTTTTTTAGGTATACTCTTTGCAAACTCATATGCTTCTTCCGGTATGGAATTACCTATATAAGCACGAGATATTATAGTCTTTCTTATAGTTATTATCTGGTAGAAGAAACAGGATAGATAATAACTGCCAAAAAAACCAGAAAACGATATTATATATAATTTGTGGTATAAAAAATCCTTTTTGTGTATATTTTTCTCTGATTTATTCTAAGGATGATTTCTTTATCCCATAAAAAAAGAATAAAAATAGTAGCAAAAACAGACTAACTAAAAATAAAGAAATCATGAGAAAGTTAATTGTATTAATTAAGATATTCATGTTATTCACTTACTATTTTGTCGATTAAAAACTCTCCTGCGGTGCTTCCGGCAACTCCACCTACTACACTACCGACAGCCACGCATATCCATTTAGCACGATTAATAATCTTTTTGAATTAAGATTATTATTGTTGATATGAGAGAAAATGCTGCACCTATATAAGTGGTAATGATGCATGTTTTCATCCAATTCGTTAAACTGGAGGGTAGATTTTGAATAAAGTTATAAGATTCTTGGTGCATATATTTACTATCAGGCTGATTTATCTTCATTTTTTTTCCAGTTAACAACCTGTAGAAGAACAAAACGACGTGAATCTGATCACGCATCCTTCCGAAGCGTTGTATCATTATGCCTGTTGGTAAATAAAGTCCTTCTTCTATATATAATTCAATAATTTTATCCATCTTTTTTTGATTTATTTTGTAAATGGCTATTGATATAATCAAAAATAAAAGAGATAAAAAAAGACATATTGTCATTATCAAATCTAACATGTTCATAATTAATTTCCTATAAACAAATCTACAATAAATTCCTCGGTTTTCTCAAATCCATAGCTGCCTGTAGCCTTTCTAATTAAGAATTCTTCTGAAAAATTCCTAATTAAAGAACGGCAAGATATATTTGTCATATGTAAGAAATACTATCCCAATAGTGAAAAATAATAAACTGATTAAGAGATAATAACAATAAGAGGAATTATCCTGTGCATATTAATCTCCGGGAAAAGATTTGCCCATTTATTTTCTATTTTTATTCCCAATATGACCTCCAAATCTTATCGCGTATTTTTAGTTAGGTTTAAATTTAAATGTATTTTTCAAATAAGAACATTGCTATTGATATAAAGAGGAATATTCCACCTATATAGTTAAACGTATTTTTGAAATAAGTATATTGCCATTGATATAATGAAGGATGCAACACTTATATTGATGGTAATGAAACATGCTTTTATCCAGTGAGTTAAATTGGGGGGTAAATTTTGAATAAAATCGTAAGACTCTTTTGGCATATATTTACTATTAGGTTTATTTATTCTTATTCTTTTTCCTGTTAATAATCTATAGAAAAATGCGGCAGTATAAAATTGACCGTGAATACCCATAAAATGCCCTATATATGCTCCTGATGATAAACAAAACCCTTTTTCCATATATAATTCAATGATTTTATCCATCTTTTTTTGATTTATTTTGTAAATAGCTGCTGATATAATGAAAAAACCAATAAAAGAAGCGCAAGAAATAAGTAAAATGATAAAAGTGACTCTATTCATATTAAAACCCCATTGAATATTCAACAATAAATTCGAGGAACAATTCTCCTCCTTTGCTGCCAATATAACCACCGGCAAGACCGCCGCCTGCCATGCAAAGTCCGGCAGTTAAGCCATCAGTTACAGCACCAAGAGCAACACATGCTGCGCCCGCGGCAATTCCACCAGCATACGCAAAACCTGCTCCTCCTCCTGTCCTACCAGCAAATTTACTATATTCCTTGATAGCCACTTTTTCACATTTCCCTGTTTGCCCATAATTACAGGCATCAATAACCTGCCCGGTGGTATCAATAAAATCCAGGCCAATGGCAATTCGGCCACCATATTTCATCCATTTGACCATTTTGGCACTGCGGGTAACTATATGACTATATCCCTTTATTGCGCCAACCCCGACTTTATCCCATTGGTGAGCAATGGCTTTGGTTGATAACTTTAGCGCGTGTTTTAAATTAGGATGTTGGTCGATTTTTAAAGAGAGTCGGCCAATTTTATTCAATAATCTCTTTAGGTTACCCATAATCAACTGTCTTTCTACATAAAACTCGGGACTGGCATATTTTCGGTTTAGCCCATTTAGCCGATATTCTTTTTGATAAAGTTCCTGTAATTTTTTCAAATTTTTTTTAATTTGGGAGAAATAAGTGTCACCCAGAGATGAAGCGGTACCAATCAAAGTTCCTCCCTGATCCAGCACATAGTGAAACAGACCAAAATGACGATGCAAAAATGCCGCGTATTCATTGGGTAAAGTTGAAATGGATCGGTTTACTTCATACTGAGATTGCTTTAATAGCTGTATTATGTGTGGCGGATTATAGGAATCTGGATCTGCAACCAGCAGGATTTGTCCCGGTTTCAGGGATCGGTAATTTGCATTTAATGCCATAAAATAGCGGGCCGCTTCGCTATTTGAATGGCTGAATAACAGACTTGCTTGAAAACTCAATCCTCCAGGTTGCTGTACGACACAGAAACCGGGTTGAATGTTTCTTTTCATAATACTCTATTTGTTCCTGTGGTAGCTTTTAACATGTTGGCCCGACGTTAGATAACATAACTTAATCAGATAATCGGATTATCTTCAATATGTAGATAAATGGGTTGCTAATCTCTACAGAGTGAGAATTCATGGGAGGTATGATGTATAAATTCAATTTGATTTTGTTTGTTGATATTGATTAATTTACGGTTTTTTCTATGCTAAAGGATAGTAATAGTGGAAGAGATTTATTTATATATTTGGTCTGACTACAAGCCTCCAATATTTACATTTATATAAGATACTTAACGATTCATTACAATTATTTTATTGAAATCAAAGGAAAATAGCTCAGAATGAGAAATTTAATATAAGGTAAATTAATTAAGGTGTAGTATGGAAAATATGATTTATGTGACGATAAAAGGCGAAAATCAAGGGCTTATTTCTCAAGGATGTTCAACTTTAGATTCTATTGGTAATCGGTATCAGAATGGATTTGAAAATAAAATTATGGTGTTGCAATTTAATCATGGGCTGACAGTTGCTCAGCATGTCAATTATCAGCAGGTAAACTTCATTAAATTATTAGATAAATCTTCTCCATTGCTAATGATAGCGGATGCTAACACGTAAAAAACTGGAACTGATATTCAATGTTTATTGAAACTCTTAAATAGGTTTAGCACGAGTAATAATCTTTTTGAATTAAGATTATTATTGTTGATATGAGAAAAAATGCTATACCTATATAAGTGGTAATGATATATATTTTTATCCAATGCGTTAAGCTGGAGGGTAGATTTTGAATAAAGTCATAAGATTCTTGGTGCATATATTTGCTATCAGGATGATTTGTTTTCATTTTTTTTCCAGTTAACAACCTGTAGAAGAACATAACGACTTGAAACTGATCACGCATCCTTCCGAAGCGTTGTATTGTTATTCCTATTGGTAAATAAAATCCTTCTTCTATATATAATTCAATAATTTTATCCATCTTTTTTTGATTTATTTTGTAAATGGCTATTGATATAATCAAAAATAAAAGAGATAAGGAAAGACATATTGTCATTATCAAATCTAACATGTTCATAATTAATTTCCTATAAACAAATCTACAATAAATTCCTCGGTTTTCTCAAATCCATAGCTGCCTATAGCTTTTCTAATTAAGCATTCTTCTGAAAAATTCCTAATTAAAAAACGGCAAGATATATTTATCATATGTAAGAAATACTATCCCAATAGCGAAAGATAATAAACTGATTAAGAGATAATAACAATAAGAGTAATTGTCCTGTGCATATTAATCTCCGGGAAAATATTTAATAGAAGATTTACCCATTGCATTCTCCATTTTTATTCCTAATGTGATCTCCAGGTTTTAGTACGTATTTTTAGTTGAATTCAGTTGAAAATATAAGAGTATTTATGACATAAAGCCGTTACTGTTGATATAAAGAAGAATATAAAACTTATATTAATGGTAATGAAATATATTTTTATCCAATGAGTTAAACTGGAAGGTAAATTTTGAATGAAATCATAAGATTCTTGATACATGTATTTACTGTCAGGTTTATTTATTCTCATTCTTTTTCCCGTCAATAACATGTAGAAAAATGTAGCAACCTGAAACTGACCATAAACACCGATAAAACGACCAATGTTCACGCCTGTTGATAACAAAAGCCCTTTTCCTATATATAATTCAATAATTTTATCCATCTTTTTCTGATTTATTTTGTAAATGGCTATTGATATAGCAAGAGAAATAAGAAAAGAAGAAAAAGAAACAAGTAAAATGATAAAAGTGACTCTATTCATATTAAAAGCCCATTGAATATTCAACAATAAGTTCGAGGAACCATTCTCCACCTTTACTACCGGCATAACCACCGGCAAGGCCGCCGCCCGCCATGCAAAGTCCGGCAGTTAAGCCATCAGTTGCAGCCCCAAGAGCAATACATGCTGTTCCTGCTGCTAGACCGCTATAATATCCTATACCCATCCCGCCACCTGTTCTGCCAACAAATTTACTATATTCCTTGATAGCCACTTTTTCACATTTCCCTGTTTGCCCATAATTACAGGCATCAATAACCTGCCCGGTGGTATCAATAAAATCCAGGCCAATGGCAATTCGGCCACCATATTTCATCCATTTGACCATTTTGGCACTGCGGGTAACTATATGACTATATCCCTTTATTGCGCCAACCCCGACTTTATCCCATTGGTGAGCAATGGCTTTGGTTGATAACTTTAGCGCGTGTTTTAAATTAGGATGTTGGTCGATTTTCAAAGAGAGTCGGCCAACTTTATTCAATAATCTCTTTAGGTTACCCATAATCAACTGTCTTTCTACATAAAACTCGGGACTGGCATATTTTCGGTTTAGCCCATTTAGCCGATATTCTTTTTGATAAAGTTCCTGTAAATTTTTCAAATTTTTTTTAATTTGGGAGAAATAAGTGTCACCCATAGATGAAGCGGTACCAACCAAAGTTCCTCTCTGATCCAGCACATAGTGAAACAGACCAAAATGACGATGCAAAAATGCCGCGTATTCATTGGGTAAAGTTGAAATGGATTGGTTGACGTCATACTGAGATTGCTTTAATAGCTGTATTATGTGTGGCGGATTATAGGAATCTGGATCTGCAACCAGCAGGATTTGTCCCGGTTTCAGGGATCGGTAATTTGAATTTAATGCCATAAAATAGCGGGCCGCTTCGCTATTTGAATGGCTGAATAACAGACTTGCTTGAAAACTCAATCCTCCAGGTTGCTGTACGACACAGAAACCGGGTTGAATGTTTCTTTTCATAATACTCTATTTGTTCCTGTGGTAGCTTTTAACATGTTGGCCCGACGTTAGATGACATAACTTAATCAGATAATCGGATTATCTTCAATATGTAGATAAATGGGTTGCTAATCTCTACAGAGTGAGAATTCATAGGAGGTATGATGTATAAATTCAATCTGATTTTGTCTATTAATATTGATTAATTTACGGTTTTTTCTGTGCTAAAGGATAGTAATAGCAGAGAGAATTTTTTATTATCTTTGGCCTGACTACGAGCCTTCAATATTTACATTTATATAAGATACTTAACGATTCATTACAATTCTCTTATTGAAATCAAAGGAAAATAACTCAGAATGGGGAGTTGAACATAAGGTAAATTAATTAAGATGTAATATGGCAAATATGATTTATGTGACGATAAAAGGTGAATCTCAGGGGCTTATTTCTCAAGGATGTTCAACCTTGGATTCTATTGGTAAACCGGTATCAGAATGGACATGAAAATAAAATTATGGTGTTGCAATTCAATCATGGTCTGACAGTTGCTCAGCATGTCAATTATCAGCCGGTAAACTTCATTAAATTATTAGATAAATCTTCTCCATTGCTAATGATAGCGGATGCTAACACGTGAAAAACTGGAACTGATATTCAATGTTTATTGAAACTCTTAAATAGGTTTAGCACGATTAATAATCTTTTTGAATTAAGATTATTATTGTTGATATGAGAGAAAATGCTCCACCTATATAAGTGGTAATGATATATATTTTTATCCAATGTGTTAAGCTGGAGGGTAGATTTTGAATAAAATCATAAGATTCTTGGTGCATATATTTGTTATCAGGATGATTTGTTTTCATTTTTTTCCAGTTAACAACCTGTAGAAAAACATAACGACTTGAAACTGATCACGCATCTTTCCGAAGCGTTGTATTGTTATTCCTATTGGTAAATAAAATCCTTCTTCTATATATAATTCAATGATCTTGTCCATCTTTCTTTGGTTTATTTTATAAATGGCTATTGATACAACTAAGAAAATAATAAATAAAATATAAAAAATAAGCATGATGGCAATAGTTGATCTGTTCATGTTAATTTCCTATTGGTATTTTAATTAATAGGGTGTGTTTTATGTATTCGTTAAATACTTGTATAACAAGATAAGTATACTGCTTAAGGTGAATGAAAATATGGAAATAGAAAATAAATAATAATATATAATTATTATTGAAGCAAGTTTTTTAGGTATACTGTTTGCAAACTCATATGCTTCTTCCGGTATGGAATTACCTATATAAGCACGAGATATTATAGTCTTTTTTTTGGTTATTATTTGGTAAAAGAAACAGGACAAATAATAACTACCATAAAAACCAGAAAACGATATTACATATATAATTTGTGGTATAAAAAATCCTTTTTGTGTATATTTTTCTCTGATTTCTGCGAAGAATGCTTTCTTTATCCCATAAAAAAAGAATAAAAATAGTAGCAAAAACAGACTAACTAAAAATAAAGAAATCATGAGAAAGTTAATTGTATTAATTAGGATACTCATGTTATTCACTTACTATTTTATCGATTAAAAACTCTCCTGCGGTGCTTCCAGCAACTCCACCTACTACACTACCGACAGCTACGCATATCCATCCAACGGCGCCTCCGGCAGGAGCTGATGCTATACCCAATGCTAGACAAATTTCACCTGCTGCTGTTCCAGCACCTATTCCCCCTATAATTCCTCCTCCAGTTCTCCCAGCAAATTTACTATATTCTTTGATAGCTACTTTCTCACATTTCCCTGTTTGCCCATAATTACAGGCATCAATAACTTGCCCGGTGGTATCAGTAAAATCTAAGCCGATTGCAACCCAGCCACCATATTTCATCCATTTAACCATTTTTTCACTTTGCATAATTGTTTGACTATATCCCTTTATTGCGCCAACTCCGACTTTATCCCATTGATGAGCAATGGCTTTAGTTGATAACTTTAGCGCATGCTTTAGATTAGGATGTTGGTCGATTTTCAAAGAGAGTCGGCCAACTTTATTCAATAATCCCTTTAGGTTACCCATAATCAATTGTCTTTCTACATAAAACTCGGGACTGACATATTTTCGGTTTAGCCCATTTAGCCGATATTCTTTTTGATAAAGCTTCTGTAATTTTGACAGATTTTTTTTAATTTGGGAGAAATAAGAGTTACCCAGAGATGAAGCGGTACCAACCAAAGTTCCTCCCTGATCCAGCACATAGTGAAACAGACCAAAATGACGATGCAAAAATGCCGCGTATTCATTGGGTAAACTTGAAATGGATCGGTTTACTTCATACTGAGATTGCTTTAATAGCTGTATTATGTGTGGCGGATTATAGGAATCTGGATCTGCAACCAGCAGGATTTGTCCCGGTTGCAGGAATCGGTAATTTGCATTTAATGCCATAAAATACCGGGCCGCTTCGCTATTTGAATGGCTGAATAACAGACTTGCCTGAAAACTCAATCCTCCAGGTTGCTGTACGACACAGAAACCGGGTTGAATGTTTCTTTTCATAATACTCTATTTGTTCCTGTGGTAGCTTTTAACATGTTGGCCTGACGTTAGATGACATAACTTAATCAGATAATCGGATTATCTTCAACATATAGCAAACGGGTTTCTAATCTCTACGGAGTAAGAATTTATAGGGGGTTAAGTGATGTATAAATTCAATCTGGTTTTGTCTGGTAATATTGATTAATTTACGTTTTTTTCTTTACTAAAGGATAGAAATAGTGATGAAAATTTTTTATTATCTTTGGCCTGACTACGAGCCTTCAATATTTACATTTATATAAGATACTTAACGATTCATTACAATTCTCTTATTGAAATCGAAGAAAAATAACTCAAAATGGGGAATTGAACATAAGGTAAATTAATTAAGGTAAGTTAATTAAGGTGTAATATGGCAAATATGATTTATGTGACGATAAAAGGTGAATCTCAGGGGCTTATTTCTCAAGGATGTTCAACTTTAGATTCTATTGGTAACCGGTATCAGAATGGATTTGAAAATAAAATTATGGTGTTGCAATTCAATCATGGACTGACAGTTGCTCAGCATGTCAATTATCAGCCGGTAAACTTTATTAAATTATTAGATAAATCTTCCCCATTGCTAATGATAGCGGCTGCTAACCGTGAAAAGCTGGAACTGACATTTGATATTTATCGGACCTCTTCAATAGGTTCACAAGAACTTTTTTATTCTATCTTGCTCACTGGGACAAGAATTTGTGATTTAAATGTTAATTATCCGCATGTTATTAATGATAATAATGGTCAGCCGGAGGAGGTTGTTTCAGTTCAGTATGCTAATATTACTTGTCGACATCATATGGCGGGAACATCAGGATATCTCATTTGGGATGAGATGGTTTATTGATAAATACAGTTTATACGCTTATATTTTTGTTGGAATGTAAGTGTATTTTTCAAATAACTACATTGCCATTGATATAAAAAAGCGTGTCCCACCTATATTAATGGTAATGAAATATATTTTTATTCAATGAATTAAACTGGAAGATAAACTTTGCATAAAACTGTAAGATTATTGGTGCATGTATTTATTATCAGGTTAATTTTTTCCAGTTAATAGCATGTATATAATTCAATGATTTTATTGATGTTACGCTAATTTATCTTGTAAATAGCGACTAATCCTCTGGGTTGTTGTACGATACAGAAACTGGGTTGAATGTTTCTTTTCATATACTCTATTTGCTTCCGTAGTGGTGTTTAACATGTTGACTCAACGTTGGACAACGTAACTTTCTTATCATTTCATCACCATCATTGCTTAATCAAATGATAAGATTATTTTTATCTTATAAATGTACACGTTTTTAATTCTACAGTGCTATGTTTTCTTACAAATCCTAAAGGTTATCGTACGAATGATTCTGATCTAAATCTCAAAGCTGGAACCTATCGTTAGCACTTTTCCATATTCTCTGTAAAATCTCCCCAGCGATTTTCCTGCCTGAGCGGTACTTCTTGAACTGGGGGTAAATAAGGTTTGAATTGGATTTAAGGAACGAAATATATCAATTTTGTTACGTTACACCTTAAAGCGTTTGTGATAGATTCAATCCGTTTTTGTCTATTAATTTTGGTCGCTTTGTTTTTTCTACTATAGAGAGTAAGGATATGAATGGATTTGTATATTTAGCAATGGCAATTGTTGCTGAGGTTATAGCAACGGCTTCGTTAAAAGCCTCTGATGGGTTCAGTAAATTATTCCCGTCTATACTGGTCATTGTTGGATACGGCATCGCTTTCTGGGGGCTATCCCAGGTGGTCAAAGTTGTGCCACTAGGAATTGCTTACGCCATATGGTCTGGCTTGGGTATTGTGCTGGTTTCTGTTGCCGCGATATTTTTATATCAGCAGAAGCTGGATTGGGCGGCTATTTTAGGTATGGCTCTTATTGTTGCCGGTGTGATGGTAATAAATCTGCTTTCTAACAGCAGTGCACATTAATTAACAATTAACGGTGTTCCTGTTTTCCCTGAATCGTTTTCTGGAGAAAAAATATGTTAAATGCCAGTAATAAGAAAGGATTCCAGATAGTCTTATTAGGCGTGTTCTTGGGCATTGCTGTATTAGCGGGTTGCAGTAGCCAGGCAGGGAAAACATCTACCCTATATCAAGGGATACAATACTCTCAATCGGAAGTTGTTCTTAGAGATAATGTTAGAGCAATCTGTCTTTATGCAGGTGGTCTGCCTGCATTAGCAATACAATTAAATGGGGCGCAAATACCTGTTTGCCAGTTGGCAAATGGTAAGCGTTGTGATGAAAGGGCATTATTGCAGGGTTCCTGTGCATCAATTTGAGGTAGAAATTAAGCAAGCAGGAACATGCCGTTCGGATATCCGGTTATAGGCAACCTTAGGCATGATTCTGCGACTATACCCGTTATCTTTCAAGTTGCCTCTTTGTTGGCTGCACTCGTTCACCCCGGTCACATAGTTTGCTATGCTCCCGGGGATTCACTCCCTTGCCGTCTCGATGCATCTTGAAATCCATAGGGTATATATTTGATTCATAAGACAATCATTTTCACCTGTCTGAGTTGGTAGTTATTTACGAATAAAAAATTGGCTGATTAATACGAGCGTAGCAATAACCAGATAAGCGGCAAAAATACCCACCAGCCATTGTGGCATCTCTAATGTCAGGAATTGCCACTGTCTTACTGAACAATCACCTGTAGCTTCGAATACAGAAGGAAGCCATTGGTTTAACGCCAACCATGAAGGGAAGTTTACGAAGAAATCACAGGTATTAAATGGAGAAGGGTGCAACTGCATCATAGTATGTTCCCATGCGAGTTGCAGGCCACTCCAGGCACTGTAGGCCCACAAAATAATAGCCAGCCAGCGTAACGGCGTTTTTGGTGCGATTACACCTAATATCCCAGCGCCCAACACACCAAACAGAGCAACCCGTTCATAAATACACATCACGCAGGGTTGTAATTTCATCGCATGTTGAAAATATAATGCCGAGCTTTCTAGTATCAGGGCTGTCAAAATCATTAACAGCCATGCGCTTCGTCCTTGAGAACAGTGGTTCAAAAATCGCATCATTTCCGTTTTTCCATGCAGATTAAGATAAACAATTGAGCGCCTATTTTGCCGATTTACAGGTAACAAAAAAAGTCAATTAAGGTCAATCTGGTTTTTTCGAGGAAAAATAAAACCGTATTGAGCGTAATCATTGCTCAATACGGCATTGGTTGGTTATGGCAAAGCAATTAAGCCCCAATGAACCATCATGTCAGTGACTGGAATTAGCAGAAATTCTACACACAGCAAACCGACCAGCGTCATGACAATGGTATAAGGTAATGCCATTATCACCATGCGGCCATAAGATAAACGAATCAATGGTGATAATGTCGAAGTCAACAAGAACAGAAATGCGGCTTGTCCGTTAGGTGTTGCAACGGAAGGCAGGTTAGTGCCGGTATTAATCGCAACAGCCAGATATTCAAATTGTTTATGTGAAATCAGGCCCTCTTGCATAGCAGCTCTTGCTTCATTGATATAAACCGTACCGACAAACACGTTATCTGATACTGATGAAAGCAGGCCATTAAACAGATAGAACAGGGAAAGTTGAGAAGTTTCAGAAACCTGTAATACGAACTGAATAAATGGCGTAAACAGTTGCTGGTCAACAATGACTGCAACGATAGAAAAGAATACAGTCAGTAATGCCGTGAACGGTAGTGCCTCTTCAAATGCTTTACCCAGTGCATGTTCTTCGGTAATACCACAGAACGACGTGGTTAGAATGATGACTGAAAGGCCAATTAGACCAACTTCTGCCAGATGAAATGCCAGCGCGACAATGAGCCATATACCTATTAGCGCTTGAGCAATAAGCTGTGCTTTTTCTTTACGTGTTCGTTTTGCGCTGGTTTTTTTATCGTAATCTTCCAATACCTGTCGGACGCGTTCTGGCAATTCTGTACCATAACCGAACAATTTAAAGTGTTCGACCAGAAAACAGACTAGCAGCCCGCAGAGAAAGACAGGTAGGGTAATTGGCGCCATGCGAATAAAGAAGGTGACAAAATCCCAATTAACGTTTTTGGCGATAATCAGATTTTGTGGTTCTCCTACCATCGTCATTACACCACCGAGTGCAGTACCTATACCTGCATGCATCATCAGACTGCGCAAAAAAGCGCGAAACTGTTCAAGAGTTTGTTTCTTTTTTGCTATATCAGCATCATTTTCATATTTAGCGTTAATTACATCATGCTGATCCGTAATGAAGTTGTTGTAGATAGAGTAGAAACCAAGGGAAACACTAATAACTACCGCGATAACGGTCAGGGCATCAAGAAATGCTGACAGGAATGCGCTGGCTAGGCAGAATGCTAAGGCAAGCATACGCTTAGATTTTATGGAGAGCAGGAGTTTAGTGAAAGCAAATAATAGTAATTGCTTCATAAAGTAAATTCCTGCGACCATAAATATCAGCAACAGTACAACTTCCAAGTTATTAGCAATTTCATGACCAACTTGTTGAGGTGAGGTCATGCCGATAATGACCGCTTCAATTGCTAACAGGCCACCCGGTTGTAGCGGGTAACATTTAAGTGCCATTGCTAAAGTAAAGATAAATTCGATAACAAGCAGCCAGCCTGCGACAAATGGATTAATAAAGAAGAATATTAATGGGTTGGTGATGAGAAAGATGATGATAGCGAGCTTATACCAATCTGGCGAGTTGCCGAGAAAGTTTTTTACCGCTGTTTTTAGGATACTGGTTTCCATTGCAATTAAAGTTCCTCTAAATTCGTAAAATTGTGTTCTTTAAACAATAATACGCTTTAATACAGAATGTTTTAAGGGAAATGAGGTATAATTAAGCATTAGTACGCTTTTTTTCATGGTCGCCTTTACGCTTTCTAGACTACATATACCCAATGGATTTCAAGATGCATCGCGACGGCAAGGGAGAGAATCCCCGGGAGCATAGCAAACTATGTGACCGGGGTGAGCGAGTGCAGCCAACAAAGAGGCAACTTGAAAGATAACGGGTATAGCTATATTGAAGTTGCGTATTCTGATATAATTTCATCTATTATTAGTTGAAAAAATCACGTTGGAATAATAAAAATATGGTCATTAAGGCTCAAAGTCCCGCAGGTTTTGCGGAAGAGTATATTATTGAGAGTATATGGAACGGCCGTTTTCCTCCAGGCTCCATTCTTCCGGCAGAACGTGAATTATCTGAGTTAATTGGTGTGACAAGGACCACCCTGCGTGAAGTATTGCAGCGTTTGGCACGTGATGGATGGTTAACAATTCAGCATGGCAAACCAACAAAAGTGAATAACTTTTGGGAAACATCGGGTCTTAATATTTTAGAGACTCTGGCCCGTCTTGATCACGATCGCGTTCCTGAGTTGATTGATAACCTACTGGCGGTGAGAACGAATATTGCGGCGATATTTATTCGCACGGCTTTTAAGCATAATCCGGGGAAATCATTGGAAGTACTGGCAGAAAAAGAGCATGTGGAAGATAACTCAGATTCATTTAGTATGCTAGATTATGATATTTTCCGTGGTTTAGCTTTTGCTTCAGGTAATCCAATTTACGGCCTTATTATCAATGGGTTGAAAGGGTTATATACCCGTATAGGGCGTTATTACTTCTCTAATCCTGAGGCGCGTAAATTGGCGCTGAATTTTTATCAGCAACTGGTGATATTATGTCGTGATAAATCTTACGATAACGTCATGGAATGTGTACGTAACTATGGTAAAGATAGCGGTGTCATTTGGCACAGTATGCAAAGTACGATGCCAAGTGATTTGTCTGAAGTGCGTCGCTGATATCTCGTTAGTATTTTTACTTAATTCCAGGCCTTATCCGATCTAGTAGTTTCAAATCAAAATTATTTTGAATTGACCCGGTGCAGAATGCTTTGTACCGGGCGTTTTGTTTCTTTTTTCTCATTCAATCTCAAGCTAATCGTTAATGTCTCTATTTCAGAATGTTATTCTGATTTTTTGGTTTTTATTTGGGTTTTTATTTCGATTAATTGATGGTTATTGGTATCTTGTGGTTGTTTAATTGATTCATTTTTTTCACCGAAAAACTCAGAATAATGACTTGATATGAAATAATTAGCATGTGGTTCATATCGTCATTATTATCTTAATTTTATGATTTTAATATTAATTTTCATAAGTTGGGTATGTATAAATCACAAATAAGTCTGTTGCATAAATGTAATCTAATTGTGACCTAAATCATAAATGTAGATTATTGACGTGACCGATGATTGTTCTATATTGGTTTTTTATAATCAGCATATTATGCTTGCCTAAAATTTTAAATCGTCCGGGGGCCATGATGAGAATCCTTGTTTTAGGTAGTGGTGTTATTGGTGTAACCAGTGCCTGGTATTTGGTACAGCAAGGTCATGAAGTCACTGTCATTGATCGCCAGGGAAGTGCTGCTGAAGAAACCAGTGCGGCTAATGCCGGGCAGATCTCGCCGGGATACGCGACCCCATGGGGAGCGCCGGGTATTCCATTGAAAGCGATTAAATGGATGTTTCAACGTCATGCTCCATTGGCTATTCGCCCGGATGGATCGCTGTTTCAGTTACGCTGGATGTGGCAGATGCTGCGTAATTGTGATGCAAGTCACTATGCGATAAATAAGAGCCGGATGGTACGACTGGCAGAGTACAGTCGTGACTGTATCAAACAATTGAGGGCAGATACGGGTATTCAATACGAAGGGCGGCAGGGGGGCACGCTTCAGTTATTCCGCACCAATAAGCAGTTTGATAATGCCGTGAATGACATCGCCGTTCTTGAACAGGAAGGTGTTCCTTACAATTTATTAACGGCAGATAAGCTAGCGACAGTAGAGCCGGCATTAGCACATGTCGCTTACAAACTGACGGGGGGCTTACAATTACCGAACGACGAAACGGGTGATTGTCAGCTTTTTACTAAAGAGTTGGCAAAAATGGCAGAAGCGGCAGGCGTAACGTTTCTGTTTAATAAACAGGTCAAACAGTTATTGGTGGAAGGGCATCGGATTACCGGCGTCCAGTGCGAAGATGGTGTTATGACAGCAGACAACTATGTTGTTGCAATGGGCGCTTATTCCACTGAATTACTGAAAGGTCTTGTCAAAATTCCAGTATATCCACTGAAAGGTTATTCATTAACTATGCCTATTGTCGATGCACAACGGGCTCCGGTATCTACTGCATTGGATGAAACATACAAAATTGCGATTACCCGGTTTGATAACCGTATTCGTGTGGGTGGAATGGCAGAAGTTGTCGGTTTCAATTTGAATCTGCTTAAAGCACGTTATGAAACATTGAAAATGGTGGTGCAAGACCTTTATCCAGGCGGTGGCGATATTACTCAGACTCATTTTTGGACAGGATTACGTCCAATGACACCAGATGGTACGCCAATTGTTGGTCCGACTGAATATCACAATCTCTATCTAAATACCGGGCATGGTACATTGGGATGGACAATGGCATGCGGTTCTAGTCAGTTACTGGCTGATATTATTTCGGGTAAAAAGCCTGCCATTGCATCTGATGATTTATCAGTATTTCGTTATATTAATGGTTTTAATACAAAATTGGTGCCATTTAGCCATCAATTACACACTGAACTGAGAGGCTAATATAATATGCCACGTCCGATTTCGGCAACGATCCATCTTGATGCATTGGAAAATAATTTGGCGATTATTCGTAATAGGGTCGGTAATAGTAAAATTTGGGCGGTTGTTAAAGCAAATGCTTATGGGCATGGTTTGCGTTGTATATGGCGGCATCTCGATCAGGCTGATGGATTTGCTTTACTTGATTTTGATGAAGCGATTTTATTGCGGGAGCAGGGGTGGCAGGGGCCAATCTTGCTATTGGAAGGGTTTTTCAAACCCGAAGATTTGCCAATAATTGATGAATATCAGTTGACAACGGTAGTGCACAGCCATTGGCAACTTGAAGCAATAGAAGCGGCCAATTTGAGTAGACCCATCAATATTTATCTCAAACTCAATAGCGGTATGAATCGATTGGGATTTCCTGCGAATCAATATAGCGTGGTTTTATCATTAGCAAGAGGTATCCGGCAAATTGGGAAAATAACATTAATGTCACATTTTGCGAATGCGGATAATAAGGAGATTGGCGTTACTGAACAACTTGACGTTATTAATTCGGTCAATCAGGAATTGGATATTTCTCAGTGTTTGGCTAATTCAGCTGCTTCTTTGTGGTATCCACAAACTCATAGAGATTGGGTACGTCCCGGTATCGTGCTTTATGGTGCCTCACCGAGTGGAAAGTGGAAAGATATTGCCGATATCGGGTTGAAAGCAGTGATGAGTCTGCAAAGTGAGATTATTGCTATTCAGAATCTCAAGGCAGGAGATAAAATTGGTTATGGCAGTAAATATACCGCGTCAGGCCCTATGCGAGTCGGTACCGTTGCCTGTGGTTATGCTGATGGTTATCCCCGTCGTGCAATGACAGGAACACCGATTATTGTTGATGGCGTTAAGACTCAAGTATTAGGTACAGTATCAATGGACATGTTGTCGGTGGATTTAACGCCTTGTCCGCAGGCCCAAATTGGTAGTTCTGTTGAATTGTGGGGGCAAAATTTGCCGGTGGATGATGTGGCGGAGAGCTCTGGAACAATTGGCTATGAATTATTGTGCGCATTGGCAGATCGGGTCCCGGTATCTATACCCAATGGATTTCAAGATGCTTCGCGACGGCAAGGGAGAGAATCCCCGGGAGCATAGCAAACTATGTGACCGGGGTGAGCGAGTGCAGCCAACAAAGAGGCAACTTGAAAGATAACGGGTATATATGTCGTTAAATACCAGGTAGCGTGTTAAATAGTCGTTAGTTTCTGGTATTATTACAGGAAATAAGTTACCGTTTTCGCTAAATTAATATATCTTTGTTTTCTATAATCTGCCTATTTTTGTCAGAATAATTAGGCGGGTACTAAACATATCGTGCTTTTTAAGGCAAAATAGGACGTTATTACTTGGAAATAAGGGAGATGATCTTTTACACTTGATATAGCTAATCGCATAATTGTTTTAAAGGAAATAGTTAATCATGATCAACAAAGCTAAAGTTTTAGCCACAGTCGTCACTTTTTGTCTTTCTTCATCTTTGGCTTATGCGGGGCAGTGGTCAATTGGTGCCTCTGTTTTGGCTGAGGCATCACCTTATAAAGGGGTAAAGAATAAAGATAAAGTGTTGTTTGTTCCAATGGTTAATTATGAAAGTGACAATTTCTATTTTCATACTTTAGCCGCTGGGTATTATTTGTGGAATGAACCAAAAGATCAGCTATCTTTAGATGTCTATTACTATCCTCAAAATTTTCGCCCAAAAGATAATGAAGATAAGCAGATGAAAAAGCTGGATCGTCGCGATGATACCATGATGGGGGGTTTTAGCTATCGTCATATTGAAGATTGGGGAACGTTGCGTAGCACTTTTGCTGCGGATACTTTGGGTAAAAGTAAAGGCATAACGATTGACCTGGCTTATTTATATGAATTTAAAAGTGATGATTGGTCATTACAACCAGGATTAGGTGTGGTTTGGAATAGTAAAAAACAAAATCGTTATGAATATGGTATTAAAGATAGTGAATCACGCCATAGCGGACTAGAAAAATATACGCCAGATGATAGTTGGACTCCCTATCTGGAATTATCTGCTAATTATAAATTTAACCAGGAATGGTCTGTATTTATGATGGGGCGCGTTGAGCGTTTACCGAGTGAAATTAAAGATAGCCCAATGGTTAATAAGTCATATTCAAGTATTGTTTGGACAGGTGTTACATATAGTTTTTAATTACTCACGGCGATAATATCGAATAGAGACTGAATTCATGGGATAGTATTCAGTCTTTTTAATGTGAATGAGTGATATATTTATTGGTAGTCTTTCCGGCAACGGATTAACACCGAAATATGGGCTGGGCTATCATCTTTAGAGATTAGTGGCTTATTGATGCGAGCTGTTTCTACACAAATCATATTTTTATAACCTTCATTGCACATATCTTTCATACTGTTTGACAATTGGGCACCTGGATTCCAGCATACAACATCACTGTGATGATAATGGTGAATTTCAATAGTCCGTTTCAGCGATTTATCCCTTATCAAATTGAAATCTTCCGGCTCGGTATAAATGCGATCAGTGCGACCATTGAAAATAAGATGCTCTGCTGTGATGTGTTGCTCTTTGTCAGCAACCGTATCAATAAAATGTTTACCTAAACCGCTAATCGAAACCTGATTAATATCGCCTATATTTAGATAAGTGTGCAGGGCACAAGTTGCTTGATAATCACCATAGGTTTCTAGCTCCACTTCACAGGTTTCACACAGTTTGAAACGGGCAATCAAGGTAAAGTCATAAGGCCACAATTTATGGGTATATTCATTGTCTTTCAGTGTGAAAGTTAATATGACGCCATTTTCATGTTCATTATGTGCGCTAAATTCCCAAGGAAGAATTCTGGCAAAGCCATGACTTGGTGCTCTTGAGACACCAAACCAAGGCCAACAAATAGGTATACCACCGCGGATAGCGGTACCTGCTGCAAATGCGGTTTTCTTGCTCAGCCATAACCCCGGTTCTTCACCACTGGGTTGCCAGGCGATAAGGTGCGCCCCTTGTAAGCTGATTGCACCACGAACTTTAGGATGAGAGACGACTATCAGTGGAAAGCCATCTATATTTCGTTGACTAATAGCAGGAGAAATCTGTTCTGCAACCGGTAATGAAAAGATTTTATCGTTCATCCGTATAACCTTGTAGAACCAAAGCCGGGCTAATGGCAATAGCCCAAGAATAACGCATGTTGTACACAGATTGAAACAAAAGAGCTGCCGGGGGAAGGCAGCTCTTTTCAGACAAAGTAATTACTCAGTTATTTGGAGATATGAGCAATCAGATCCAGAACTTTGTTAGAGTAACCGGTTTCGTTGTCGTACCAGGAAACCAGTTTTACAAAGTTGTCGTTCAGAGCGATACCTGCTTTTGCGTCAAATACAGAAGTCAGTTTTTCGCCATTGAAATCGTTAGATACGACATCATCTTCGGTGTAACCCAGAACGCCTTTCAGTTCACCTTCAGCCGCATCTTTGATTGCATCGCAGATTTGTTGATAAGTCGCTGGTTTTTCCAGACGTACAGTCAGGTCAACAACAGATACGTTAGGAGTAGGAACGCGGAAAGCCATGCCAGTCAGCTTACCATTTAGTTCAGGGATAACTTTACCCACAGCTTTAGCTGCGCCGGTAGATGATGGGATAATATTCTGAGCAGCGCCACGACCACCACGCCAATCTTTCGCAGAAGGACCGTCAACTGTTTTCTGAGTTGCCGTTGTTGCGTGAACAGTGGTCATCAGACCTTCAACAATGCGGAATTTATCATTGATAACTTTAGCCAGCGGTGCCAGACAGTTAGTGGTACAGGAAGCATTGGAAACGATCTCTTGGCCTGCATAAGTTTTGTGATTAACTCCCATAACAAACATAGGCGTGTCATCTTTGGATGGGCCGGTCAGAACAACTTTTTTCGCACCAGCGGCAATGTGCTTACGTGCAGTTTCGTCAGTCAGGAAGATACCTGTTGCTTCTGCAACAACATCAACACCTACTTCATTCCATTTCAGGTTAGCTGGATCTCTTTCTGCTGTAACGCGGATAGCTTTGCCGTTAACAATCAGGCGGCCGTCTTTTACTTCAACAGTGCCGTTGAAGCGACCGTGAGTTGAATCGTATTTCAGCATGTAAGCCATGTATTCGGCGTCGAGCAAATCGTTGATTGCAACGATTTCGATGTCTGAACGTTCTTGTGCAGCACGGAAAACAATACGGCCAATACGACCAAAACCGTTGATACCTACTTTGATAGTCATAGTGTTCCACCAGCTATTTTTTAGTGAATTAAAAATTATTACTAAAGTTACCAAAACCTTGCCAGCCGTCAAGCGGAATCGTGTCAATAGCTGAAAAACATTAGCTTTGAGTTCATCATTTAGACGCTTGCTATAGGGTACTGGCAATCGAGCCGCCCATCATTATCAAGGTGCAGACAGATATTGAAAGTTAATTGGTTAGATATGCGAGTCACATCACAAATAGTAGGATATACCCGTTATCTTTCAAGTTGCCTCTTTGTTGGCTGCATTCACTCACCCCAGTCACATAGTTACCTATACTCCCGGGGATTCGCTCCCTTGCCGTCGCGATCCATCTTGAAATCCATAGGGTATAGACAGATTCAGTTAACCACTTAAAATAAATTCCACTGATGTAATGTTAATTTTTTGTTATTATTAATCAATTTTATTGAGAACATGAGTCTTATTATTAAGGTGGTCGTTATGACTAAGAATCCTGATGTTTCCCTTTATAAAGAACTAACTGATATTCAGCGTCACGTAACCCAGAATGCCGGGACAGAGCCGCCATTTTCAGGGAAATTGCTACATAATAAGAAAAGTGGCGTGTATCATTGTTTGTGCTGCGAGCAGCCGTTATTTATGTCCGACACTAAATTTGATTCTGGTTGTGGCTGGCCGAGTTTTTACCAGCCTGCCACTCATGATGCAGTGCAGTATCTTGATGATGATAGTCACAATATGCATCGTATTGAGGTTCGTTGCGGTCATTGTAATGCTCATTTGGGGCATGTGTTCCCTGATGGACCGCAGCCGACAGGAGAGCGTTTTTGTATCAACTCGGTTGCATTAAGCTTTACTGATGAAAATACAGGCGAAAAAACAGTAGGTTAATCGTTTTTATTATTGCGGACATAATCTTAGTTTACGTAAAAAATCGTTTCAGCTAATTCTGGAAAATAATGAGGAAATATCAATGGAACTGGATGATCTGTTATCTGTAATGACACCAGAAATATATCAACGCCTGGTTCAGGCAGTAGAACTGGGTAAATGGCAGGATGGTGTGCCTTTAACGGTAGAACAGAAAGAGCATAGTTTGCAAATGATTATGCTATGGCAATCAAGGCATAACCATGATCCGCAGCATATGACGATTGGTACTGATGGTCAGTTGGTGATGAAGAGTAAACAAGAACTGAAAGCGATCTTTCAGTCTAAAATGGTGGCAACATTCAAGCCATAATCTTTGGCAAATTAGATATGAAAAGGCTGAGTGTGTAAGACTCAGCCTGACCTTGGATTGATATCAGAGAAGAGCATCTTCTAGTTGATCAAGTTCTATCAATATAGCGCCTTGCTCTTTTAGCTCTTTGAAGGCTGATTGGCTATCATTTGGACTAAGGTTAACCCCTCGACAGCCATCCGTAATGACCCAGGTTTCATAACCTAATGCCAGCGCATCTAGCGCGGTAAATTTCACACAATAGTCAGTGGCAATCCCAATAATAAACAGGCGTTCAATTTGCTGTGTTTGTAACCAGTCATCAAGTCGGGTTTTATTCTGATGGCCGTTGTCAAAGAAAGCACTGTAACTATCGATCTGTGGATTTTCTCCTTTGTGGAAAATTTCAACAATTGCTTGCTTGTTTAGCTGTGGATGGAAATCAGCGCCATGCTGACTTTGAACGCAGTGTACCGGCCACCATACTTGTGGAATACCGTTTAATAGACCGATATTGCCGATCTTCTGGCCGGAATTTACGGCAAAGCTCATATGTTCAGCAGGATGCCAGTCTTGGCTGGCAATAATGCTGATATTGTGTTTCAGACAAATAGCAATCGCCTGATTTGCCGCAGCAATGACTTGTTCACTCTCTTCTACGGCTAAAGCACCGCCGGTACAGAAGTCGTTCTGTAGATCAATAAGTAATAGGGTCGTTTTCATCTCTTTCCTTGATTATTTATCAGCATAACTTAATTCACCACGTAAATTTTGTTGCATTAAATAACGAATTTTTTCATTGCCATAGGGTTGACTGAGTAAATAGTGCAACTTGGTTAAAGTTGCTTCAAAAGTCATATCGTAGCCGCTTATCACCCCCGCTTCAGCCAGAGCATGGCCCGTTGCATACCCTTCCATATTTACTCGGCCAGAAATGCATTGAGTCAAATTAACGACCACGATCCCTCTCTCTGTTGCCTGTTTTAGCTCTTTTAATAATTCAGGGTGTTGAGGTGCGTTTCCGACGCCATATGAGCGCAGGATGAGAGCCTTAACTGGTTGCATCAAAATATTATTCACAATCTGACTGGAAAGGCCGGGATAAATGGTGATTACGCCAATGGGCTGAGGGGTAATCTGATGGGTAATAAATTTACCGTGACTAGCAAAGGTGGAATCTGTATTGAAGGTTTTAATATTAATACCGGCTTCCATTAATGGAGAACAGTTTGGTGAAGCAAAAGCATCGAAACCGTCGGCATGTGCTTTGACGGTCCGGTTCCCACGAAACAGTTTATTATTGAAAAACAGGCTGACCTCGTTAACCGGGTAATTAGCGGCAAGATAAAGCGCATTCAACAAGTTTGTCTGCCCATCAGAGCGCAGTGCTTCCAATGGGATTTGTGACCCGGTGACAATGACTGGTTTACCCAGATTCTCAAACATAAAGGAGAGGGCCGATGCCGTAAATGCCATTGTATCCGTGCCATGCAGGATCACGAACCCATCATAATCATGGTAATTTTCTCGGATATCATCAGCGATAAATTGCCAGTCTTCTGGAGTCATATCAGAAGAATCGATCAATGGTTGATGTTCACGGATGGTGAATGTCGGCATCTCCGGTCGATGAAATTCGGGCATCTTTGTTAATTGGCGTTGTAAATGCCCGGAAACGGGGATGTATCCCTGAGATGAGCGTTGCATCCCAATGGTTCCACCAGTATAGACGACATAAATAGATTTCTTCTGCATGACTGTACCTCATAAAAAGATCAGCAGGATTATAGGAGTATTGCAGAATAAAAAAAGCCTGACAGGGCATCTGTCAGGCTAAATTAATCGAGTTATTACTAGAATCATGCATTGTTATACCTGTTATCTTTCAAGTTGCCTCTTTGTTGGCTGCACTCGCTCACCCCGGTCACATAGTTACCTATGCTCCCGGGGATTCACTCCCTTGCCGTCGCGATGCATCTTGAAATCCATTGGGTATAGGTTGTTTAGCGAACATCTCCGCAATTTAAACAGAATGCATAACGATTTTGTGGATCATTCAGATGGCGATAGAACTCACTCTGTTGTTTCACTTCCTGAGCTACCTGCACCAATGGAGCGGGTAGCCAGGCTTGAACTGCTTCCGGCACGATAGCCTGTGCGGTTGTTGTCAACTGGTTCATCAGCAACTCACTGAATGACATTTCAGGTTGCATCCAGTCAAGCTCAGGGTTATCCAATTTCGCCAATTCAGCCGCTTTGGTGACCGCATCATCGAAATCCCCTAATTGGTCGACCAATCCATTGGTTTTCGCATCATTACCCGTCCACACATGCCCCTGAGCAATTTTATCGACTTCTTCACGTGTTTTATGGCGTGAAGCAGCAACAAGGCCAATAAAGTTGTTATAGCCGTTCTCAATATTAAGTTGCATCAGTGCTGAGAACTCTTTGCTGAGTCCTTTAGTAACAGAAATGCCCGCGAGTGGTGTGGTAGAAACGCCATCGGTGTGGATACCAATATGTTCCAGACTGTTTTCATAAGTGGTAATGACACCGAAGATACCGATAGAACCCGTCAACGTACTTTGGTTTGCGATGATGTAATTAGCCGGGGTAGAGATCCAATAGCCACCGGACGCGGCCATTCCCCCCATAGAAACCACCACAGGTTTATTCGTTGCACGTAGCGCAGCCAGTTCAGTGCGGATAACATCAGAAGCACTCACACTGCCACCAGGGCTGTTTACCCGCAGAATAACGGCTTTGATATTATCATCCAGACGAGCTTGACGGATTTGCGCGGCGGTCGTGTCACCGCCAACCATACCTTGAGTCTGCTGCCCATCGATGATTGCACCTTGTGCGACAATAACGGCGATATTACCTTTAGATGATAACCTGCCTTCTACTAATTGCGGTGCATAATCATAAATGCTGATAGCATTGAAGTGACGGTTTTTCTCGTCCCAACCAAAGGCTTTTGTCATATCATTTTCAATGACATTGCGTGGCGCAACATAATCGACCAGTTTGTATTTAAGTGCATATTGCGCATTGTCTCCGCCAACAGCACGTAAGTTAGCAATCATCTCATCAGCGCCTGGGAATACTTGATGAACAGAAAGCTTGCGGTTGGCAGCGACAGTATTGAGGTAGTTATCCCACAGACCGTTGATCCAACGGCTATCAGCTTCGCGGGCAGCGGGAGACATATCATCACGCATAACCGGTTCAACGGCTGATTTATACGTCCCGACGCGGAAAATATGCGCGGTGACTTTCAGTGAATCCAACAGGGATTTGTAATACAGGTTATTGGTTGAATAGCCATAAAGGCCAACCGTTCCTTGTGGCGATAGATAGATTTTATCGGCAAAGGTAGCCAGATAATATTGTGATTGATTATAACTATCACTGATAGCATAAACCGGTTTACCGGAAGCTTTAAACTCATTAATTGCCTTACCGATATACTGCATAGATGGCTGGTCGGCGCCGATGAAATCATCAAGTTTCAGCACCAGACCGGTGATTTTGTTATCGGTTTTTGCTTGGCGAATGCTATCAATAATATCAAACAGGGAGTTTTCCTGGAATTTATTGCTGGATGTACCAAACAACTCACGGCCTAATTGAGTCAATGGAGTACGGCTGGAGACCTGATCCACAATGATACCGGTGAGATTGACATATAATGCTCCTTGATAACTATCTGCCGTTTTGTTTGTCTGTTGGTAAATCAGAAAACCACCAACCACAATCAGAATTAGCATGATAAAAATCAGGTTTGAAATGACTTCTCGAATAAAATTTAATAGTCGCCAACTCCATTTAAATAATCTTGCGATCAACTTCCATAAAATACGCATATCATCTCCAAAAATAGGATCAAGTGAAGCTATCCTAATGATCAGGCATGTAAATGTCAGCTTCAAATAGTGGCATATTGCCTGAAAAGACGGCTTTAGGGCTTTTATTTGTTAACAAATAAACAGAAAATGTTAGCTTATACCAAAATACATTACTTAGGAGAGAAAAGATGGATGCACTAGAACTTTTGTTGAACAGACGTTCAGTATCACGTTTAACAACCCCCGCACCTCAAGGTGAAGCATTACAGCATATTCTGGCGGCGGCAATGAGAGCACCTGATCATGGCGCATTACGTCCGTGGCACTTTATTGTCATGCAGGATGAAGGAATTGAGCGATTCAGTCGATTACTCCATCAAGCAGCCATTGATAGTCAGCTTGGTGCTGAGGCGGAAGAAAAAGCGAAAAATGCGCCTTATCGTGCACCATTAATCATCGCTGTTATTGCAAAAGTGGCTGAGAATTCCAAAATACCTGAATGGGAGCAGGTGGTTTCAGCTGGTTGTGCGGTGCATGCGATGCAAATGGCTGCTGTGGCTCAAGGGTTTGGTGGTATCTGGCGTACGGGTTCATGGACTGATGATAATACCGTGCGTGCCGGTTTGGGTTGTCATGAACATGACAAAATAGTGGGTTTTCTCTACCTTGGAACGCCTGCGCTAAAAGCACCAAATAAGGTTACTGCGCCTGATATGACCAATTTTGTCAGCTACTTGTAACCGGGGTCTGTTATGTCAACAGAAGTTCGTCTTACCCAATACAGCCACGGTGCTGGATGCGGTTGTAAAATTTCACCAAAAGTTTTGGAAACCATTCTGCATAGTGAGCAGGAAAAATTTCTTGATCCTCACTTACTGGTTGGTAATGAAACCCGTGATGATGCTGCGGTTTATGATATTGGCAATGGTACCGGCATTATCAGTACGACAGATTTTTTCATGCCGATTGTCGATGATCCATTTGATTTTGGGCGCATTGCTGCCACAAATGCTATCAGCGATATTTATGCGATGGGCGGTAAACCTATTATGGCGATAGCTATTTTGGCATGGCCTATTGATAAATTGGCGCCGGAAATTGCCCGTAAGGTGATTGAAGGTGGCCGGGCTGCGTGTAAAGAGGCTGGGATTGTACTGGCGGGAGGGCACTCTATTGATGCGCCTGAACCTATTTTTGGTTTGGCTGTAACCGGTATCGTTAATATTGGCCGAGTGAAACAGAACAGTGCCGCGAAAGCGGGAAGCCAGCTATTTCTGACAAAGCCACTTGGAATTGGCGTATTGGCCACGGCGGAGAAAAAAGGCTTGCTGTTACCTGAACATCAGGGAATTGCGATAGAAACCATGTGCCGCTTAAATAACTTGGGGATGGATTTTGCCGAGGTGGCTGGCGTTACAGCAATGACCGATGTAACCGGGTTTGGTCTTTTAGGGCATTTAAGTGAAATTTGTGTAGGATCGGGGGTTCAGGCAACTCTCCATTTTGCAAAAGTGCCTAAACTGCCGGAAGTAGGATCCTATATTGAAAAGGGTTGTGTTCCGGGGGGAACTGGGCGTAACTTTGATAGTTACGGTCATCTTATTGGTGAAATGACAGAACTTCAGCGCAAACTGTTATGTGATCCGCAAACATCCGGTGGCCTGCTGTTGGCTGTTCTACCAGAAGCTATAGATGAAGTGAAAGCGATTGCACAATGTCATGGCATCGAACTGACCGCGATTGGTGAATTGTCTGAGCAACAGTCAGGCAGAGTACTCATTGAGGTTAATGAATAATATCCATGCGGCTTTTTATTGCAGAAAAACCAAGTCTAGCCAGGGCGATTGCCGATGTTCTACCAAAACCGCATCGCCGTGGCGATGGCTTTATCGCTTGTGGAGATAACCAGTTTGTTACTTGGTGTATTGGGCACTTACTGGAACAGGCGGAACCTGATGCCTATGACAGTCGTTTTGCTCGTTGGTCATTGGTTGATCTTCCAATCATTCCTGAAAAATGGCAGTTAAAACCGCGACCTTCTGTTGAGAAACAGCTCAACATTGTCCAGACATTGTTGGAAAAAGCCGATGAAATAGTGCATGCCGGTGACCCAGATCGGGAAGGGCAACTGTTGGTGGATGAGGTTTTGGATTTTTTGAAACTGGATGCTGTGAGGCGGAAAAATGTTCGCCGCTGCTTGATAAGTGATCTAAATCCACAAGCGGTAACCAGAGCTGTTGATCGGTTAAGAGATAACCGGGATTTTATTCCGCTATGTGTTTCAGCTCTCGCCAGAGCTAGGGCTGATTGGCTTTATGGCATTAATATGACCCGTGCTTATACCTTGCTTGGCCGCAATGCGGGGTATCAGGGGGTATTATCAGTTGGGCGAGTTCAGACGCCGGTTTTGGGTTTAGTGGTTCGCCGGGATGAAGAGATTGAGCATTTCGTACCCAAAGATTTTTTTGAGGTAAAAGCGCATATTGTTACGCCGAAAGATGAACGTTTTATCGCTATCTGGCAACCAAGTGAATCTTGTATCGATTTTTTAGATGAAGAAGGACGATTGATACACCGGCCTCTGGCTGAACATGTTGTTGCCAGAATAACCGGTCAACCAGCCTATGTGATCTCTTATCAGGATAAACGGGAATCTGAAGTCGCTCCTTTGCCCTTTTCATTATCTTCTTTGCAAATTGAAGCCGCTAAACGTTTTGGCCTAAATGCGCAGCAAGTGTTGGATATTTGTCAGCGATTGTATGAAACACATAAGCTAATTACTTATCCCCGTTCTGATTGCCGTTATTTGCCGGATGAACACTTTGCTGGTCGTCATGCAGTGCTTAATGCGATATCTATTCACGCAACAAATCTGTTGCCACAAGAGTTACTGGAAATAGATAGAAAGAATCGTTGTTGGGACGATAAAAAGGTTGATGCTCACCATGCAATTATTCCTACAGCTCGAAGTAGCCATATAAATCTGACGGATAACGAGGCTAATATTTATGGTTTGATTGCCCGACAATATTTGATGCAATTTTTCCCGGATGCCATATTCCGTAAATGTGTTATTGAATTGGAAATTGCGGGTGGAAAATTTATTGCTAAAGCCCGTTTTCTTGCTGAGGCAGGTTGGAGAACGTTACTTGGTAATAAAGAGCGTGATGAAGAGAATGACGGAACGCCATTACCCGTTGTTGCTAAAGGTGATGAATTATTGTGTGAAAGAGGAGAGGTGGTAGAGCGCCAAACCCAACCGCCAAAGCCATTTACTGATGCGTCTATCCTTTCTGCTATGACCGGAATTGCCCGTTTTGTACAGGATAAAGAGCTGAAAAAAGTCCTTCGTGCAACAGATGGGTTGGGAACGGAAGCAACGCGGGCTGGCATTATCGAACTGTTGTTTAAACGGGAGTTTCTTTATAAAAAAGGGCGTCATATTCATGCAACACCTGCGGGTAGGGCATTGATCCATGTATTGCCTGATATGGCCGCTTTACCGGATATGACCGCCCATTGGGAGTCTCGGTTAACGCAAATCAGTGAAAAACAGTTCCGCTATCAAGATTTCATGGGGCCACTTGAGGAGACATTGCAGCAATTAATTTTGCAGGCCAAACAGAACCGTAATTTAACTGCTTTTCGTGACTTACCACCACTTCCAGTGAAAGATAAAAAGGGGAAAAAAATAAAAGCAACGAAAAATGCCAAAACAGCTGCGCCATAGAGCGCAGCAATTATTGCATTATTTTAAAAAAACGATTGATATTCGGTGTTAACGGAATATCAAATTTCAAATTCTGCCCAAACTGGGGCATGATCTGACGGTTTTTCCATCTCACGGATTTTGTAATCAATGCCTGTTGCGATACAGCGCTCTGCCAAGGGTTTACTTGCAAGCAGTAAATCAATCCGCAATCCGCGGTTATCATCAAACCCTTTGGATCGATAATCAAACCAGGAAAATTGGTCATTACATTCAGGATTGAGATGCCGGAATGTATCAACCAGACCCCAATTTTTCAGGCGATCCATCCAATCTCTCTCTTCTGGCAGAAAAGAACATTTACCTGTTTTTAACCAGCGTTTTTGGTTGTTTTCACCAATTCCGATATCCATATCTGTCGGGCTGATATTCATATCACCCATGATAATCACTTGTGATTGAGGGGTTAAGTTTTGCTCCAGGTAGTTTTGCAGATCCTGATAAAATTTCTCTTTTGCCGGAAATTTCACTGGATGTTCACGATTTTCTCCCTGTGGGAAATAGCCATTAATAACGGTCAATAACCCGTGTGGGGTTTCCATTTCTGCCATGATAACACGGCGTTGAGCATCTTCATCATCCCCTGGAAAACCACGATACACCGCAAGAGGCTTCTGGCGCGTTAACAGAGCAACGCCGTAATGGGCTTTCTGGCCGTAATAAAATACATGATAGCCAAGCTCCCCAACCTCTCCTAAAGGAAACGCGTCATCATGGACTTTTGTTTCCTGTAGACCGATAACGTCGGGTTGATGTTGCTCGATGATCGCAGCTAACTGATGGGGGCGGGCACGTAATCCATTAATATTAAAAGAGATAAATTTCATCTTTTACAGCCATCCAGTAAAAAGACACAGGAACAATAATAACAGATGGATCTTAAAAAGTAACTATTGACAATGGTCAGCACGAAATAGTAACGGATCCCCTAATATTATAATTTGTTGTGAAAAATATAATAATTTGTAGTGAGAAAGAGCCTCTGTTAGACCGTTTTTATCTCTAGTGTTACAAAAATTGATTACTGAAAAATGTAGAACCCTATCCTAATCTTTGATAGAAAATTGAGCTCGTTAGTAATGTTTATATTTTCTAATGGTTGATTGGTTGAGATTAATTTTTGAACCATGATAAACATGAATAATAGAGTTTATTGAGCCACCTATGTATTGAACATACGCTTTTTTTATGTGGTATATGTTTGAGAAGTATTTGTTTTTTTGTACAAAATTTATGCCTTCACAGTATCAAACTTGATTTAGCTGTCATTTGGTGAAGGCTATTTCAAAGAAATTATTTTAGCCACAAGTTATATAGGAACGGTGAATTATGTTTTTTTCTCGTAAATTAGAAGCATTCATGGCAGTGGTGGAAAATGGTTCTTTAAGTAAAGCGGCAAGAGTGATGAACCGTACAACTCCTCCAGTAGCTAAATCAATCAAAGACTTCGAAGCAACATTAGGGAAGCGCCTTTTCAAAAGGGAGAAATTTGGGATGAGTCTGACTAAAGATGGTTTAGAATTATATAATGATCTTAAAGATCTTTATTTACAAGAAAAAGAAATAACTAAAAAACATATCAGTGGTAGTATATGTAACATAGTTAATATTTATTACGATTGGGGGAAAAACAAACATCTTATTTATTTATATAAGGCAGCTGACAGAAATAGCTCACAGGTAAATATATTCCGGTTTAGTTATGATAACATTGAAGAAATAGTGGATTATGACGGCAATACGCTCATTCTGAGCTCAGAAAAGATACTAAGTGACCGTTTTCTTCTCATTCGCAAAATAAAAGGGCCTGAATTGGGAATTTGCTGCCGAAAAGAGTTATTAGATATTGCTAATGGCGATGTGATGCAATTACTAAAGAGTAATACTTGGCTATGCGATCCTGTACTTTATAAAAGTAGCTTCATTAAAAACTTGGAAGAAGAAGTTATTCAAAGTGGTGGAAAAGTAAATATGCGTCAGATGGATAATATGGGATGCTGCATGAATTTCATTTATTCCAGAGATTATATATTTATTACAGATTCTCATCCTGATGAATTGGAAGGAGGAGATGCTTTGAGTTTTGTTCCCATTGAAAAACCTGGTGCAGCAAATCAATGTTATATTTATAAGTCTAAATCACACTCAAGTGTTCTTAATCGTTTTATCGATTCAGTTAATGACATGAGTTAAAATTTATCTACGCGGAGAGGATTATTGTAAGCTCCGCGTTGTTATTATGTGGAGATAATCATAAAGATTTTTCACTGTACCTAAATGATAAATTTATATTTATACCCTATGGATTTCAAGATGCATCGCGACGGCAAGGGAGCGAATCCCCGGGAGCATAGATAACTATGTGACCGGGGTGAGTGAGTGCAGCCAACAAAGAGGCAACTTGAAAGATAACGGGTATATAATTCTTATTTGAATATTCCGAGTGAATGTTTGGTCGTGGTGAGGAAAAATGGACTGTTCCTCGCCTTTTGGAGCAACTTGTACTACAAGCTCGACATTATCTATTCATCCTCGTCTGGTGTTTGGCACAGCCCATTGTGCATGCACAAATCTGCATGGCCTTTGCTTTACTGCTTTAGCCATGGTGTTGTGGTACTCCAAAAAATAATGTTAGCCCCCAAGTAGTTTTCAGCAAAATTAGTAAACTCCTCCTTAGTGAAGGGTTTTTTAGTTTTTGGGTTGGTGTAGGTCAGTGTTGGTTCTTGAACTGCCATTGTCACCAAATCCAGTTTGCCTTTGTAACGATTGAAAAAGGGATAAGCGTTTTTCATCTGAGCAGATTGATATGGCACGATATCGGGGCCACCGAGACCGATCTTATTTTTCGACGCGAAATTAAAAAAGCGAGACATATACTGATGATCGTTATCCCATTCACATGGCCAGAAATTAACATATTGTACTACGTAGGATTTTTTAAATACCTGGCGGGCAAATTTGATATTATCAAGTTCGGCGGCAAAATAGCGGTCACAGCTAAAACCGGTCTTATCCTGTTTCATGTCAATATCAACGGCGGTTTCTGGTAGATTAATCCCGGTAATACGACCATCAAGCTCTTTTGCCAGCTCAGAAAGCAGATCCTGATAGCGTTTGCGCAACGCTGTATTCCACTGAATAGCAACCCAACCATAACCTTGTGCTTTGCCTTCACCGGGATTATCAACTTGAGCAACTAAACCGCCTTGGTATTTTGTGCCTTGTTGGAGATAAAATGGAATATAGCGGGCATTTTTCTCAAAAAAGCGATCCTGGATCTGAATAAACAGCTTCTTTTTTATTCTGTCAAGCAACGACAAATCTTTTTCGATTGCGGAAAAATCATATTTCCCTGATGCACCCTCCAATTGTTTCCAGCTATAAACAACTTGTACACCGTCAATATCTTGACGTGCTAACAGAGGACGTAATTGATCGAGCTCATCGGATGAAGTGTAGAGATAGTTTTGTGGTTTTCCTGCGAGGGCTGCGGTTGGCAATAAACTAAAAATCAGAGTAACTGGGATGAGTTGTTTTAGCACCATTATTATTTCCATCCTTAATTGTAGGGGAATGAGCAACAGGCTTATGACCACTTAACAAGGCAGATAGTTCCATTGCTTTATGAATTTATTTAACATCACAACGTTATTTTATTGATTAATTGGTAATTATTTCCCGCCTCTTGGTACTCATTTATCTCTATAATTTGGGAATAAAATCTTATTAAAAACAAATGAGTATAATATTCATTGGGATAATAGCGACAAAGCGGCCCATAACTTGCTGAAATGAGCCGCAAAGAAGAAGTGGATAACCAGATTATATGCTGTTTAATTTAATGGACCTCCATTGACGGGGATTTAACCGTTTTGTAAATAAAAGCCATCATTATTTCTTAGCCAGAAAAGGGGCTGTATATAGGATAGTTGATATCCAGATGATTGCGGTGATAAACATAACAATCATTCTGGTGAAACGCCAATAAAATGGCTTTGGAGGTATATCAGTGGGAATAGGTAATTTAGTATTTTGGGGTTGACGATTATCTGGTTCGTTATCTTGAAATGGCAGGATAAAACGATAACCTTGTCGGTATACTGTGTGTATGGCTTCACCTAGATCACAATAGCGTAATGTGCGGCGTAACTTACAGATTAATTGCAATAAATTGGTTTCTGCTACTCCATTTTTGCGTTCAGGCCAAACCAGAGGGATAAGTTGTTCCCGGTTTAATGTATTCCCTTGTGAGGCATGTTCCCACAGTGCGAGTAGCAGGCGTTTCTCTTTTTCTGTAATGATAAATATATTTTTACCATGAATTATTTTGTTTGAGTCACAGTCTAAATAAACATCTCTAGTTATTTTCAACATAACGCATTCTCTGCCTCTGTTTAGTGTTTGTCTATTCTCTATAGCCAGGAGGGCTCAATTAGGCTTATGCCTGTTAGAATTTATATAGCTTCTGCATGAGTAATGCAAGAAAATAAATGATTTAAAAATTTTTATTTTATTTTTTCATATGGGTTATTTTTCTGTTTTTTATTAAGAAGTAAAACTAATAATAACTAACTATTAGTTTTATTTATACTTGCAATGATTCTAACTCTATTGTCCATGACGTGATGGAAGATTTAGAAATATAGATAAAATATTTTTAGGTATTATTTGTGGTTTATAAACTCGTTTTGTGAAAATTGATAAATAGGTGTCTACAAACAATAACCCTATTAGTTGAATGATATTATTTATCATATTGAATTATAAGTAAAAATAGAGATAAAAATAATTATTTTTTATTTTTAACTTTTATTTGGCGGTATTGAGGTATTACTGTTTCGATGAATAGTTTAAAGCTCCAACAGTGTGATGTTTATCACGTATTAACTTACGTTAGTCAGTAGTCAGATCGCCTCATTCTTGAATGAGGGTTTGGATATTAAAGCACGGTGAATACACAAGTAAGGCATTAGGCATGATACCTAAGGGCGGTAGCGTACCTAAAATGATGTGTATTCTAACCCGGTTATGAATTTAACTCTTAAGGAAATAACAATGTCTACAACTGCCGATCAAATTGCTGTTCAATACCCCATTCCAACTCACCGTTTTGTCGTGACCGTTGGTGATGAGCAAATGTCTTTCCAAAGTGTATCGGGATTAGATATTAGCTATGACACCATTGAATATCGTGATGGAATTGGTAATTGGTTACAAATGCCCGGTCAGCGTCAGAGGCCAACAATTACCTTGAAGCGCGGTATTTTTAAAGGGCAATCTAAATTGTACGATTGGATTAATTCTATTTCGCTTAATCAGATAGAGAAGAAAGATATTTCTATTAGTCTCACCGATGAAACAGGTTCAAATTTGCTAATTACTTGGAATATTGCTAATGCTTTCCCAGAAAAACTGACGGCACCCAGTTTTGATGCTACCAGTAATGAAGTTGCGGTGCAGGAAATGAGTTTGAAAGCCGATCGGGTGACTGTTGAATTTCATTAATATACTGTTTGGTGTCAGGAATAATCTGACATATCAATTCAATGCAGTACTGTTTAAAGGCGAATATTATGACAATTAGTACAACTTATCCGGGTGTCTATATTGAAGAAGATGCTTCATTGGCGCTTTCTGTTCGTACAAGTGCAACGGCGGTTCCTATTTTTGCGGTTGCAGATACTAATAAATTTTTATTCACAGATGCTCATCTTCGTATCAGTAGTTGGCTGGATTATTTGACACGAAAAGGTGAGCAATTTAATCCTGATGATAAGCTTGATATTTCACTACGGGCCTATTTTATTAACGGTGGTGGATATTGCTATCTCGTGAAAATTAAAGACTTAGTAGGCCAAGTTCCAACACTGGATGATGTCACATTGTTGGTTGCTGCTGGAGAAAATATTACTACCGCTGTAGCGGAACTTTGCAAACCGGGTAAAGGATTATTTGCTATTTTTGATGGTCCAGACGTTGATATCGCGAAAGAGAAAGAAGATGGCGCTTCTAAACCTAAACACCGAAACGATACCACTAACATAAAAGAACCAGAAAATATACTCGACTCTTATCCTTCTACCCCCTATGGCGCGGTTTACTATCCTTGGCTGACCGCTGAATGGGGGGAAAATAAAACGCTTGTTGATATTCCACCCAGTGCGGTGATGGCCGGTATTTATGCCAGTGTTGATAACAACCGAGGTGTTTGGCAAGCACCTGCTAACGTAGCTATTCAAGGAGGACTACAGCCTAAATACCCGGTGACAGACGACCTGCAAGGACAATATAACCAAGGTAAGGCACTGAATATGATCCGTAACTTCCCTAAAAGCGGCACATTGGTTTGGGGAGCTCGCACGCTTGAGGACAGCGATAATTGGCGTTACATCCCGGTTCGCCGCCTGTTTAACAGTGCGGAGCGAGACATTAAAAATGCTATGAGTTTTGCGGTTTTTGAACCTAATAGCCAACCTACTTGGGAAGCTGTGCGTCGGGCTATTGATAATTATCTTTATTCTCTTTGGCAACAAGGTGGATTGGTAGGAAATAAAGCTGATCAGGCTTATTTTGTTCAAATAGGTAAAAATATCACTATGACTGATGACGAGATTAAACAGGGCAAAATGATTGTCAAAGTGGGTATGGCGGCGGTTCGTCCAGCCGAGTTTATTATCTTGCAGTTTACGCAGAGCGTCGCACAATAATTGGAGGCCATATGCCAATAACACCAACTTATCCGGGCGTCTATATTGAAGAAGATGCATCACTGGCGCTTTCTATTAGTCAAGGGAACACGGCAATCCCTGTTTTTATTGGCCGCTTCTCACCTAAGAAAACCAGCTCAACGCCACAAGTGACACGGGTTAGTAGCTGGTTGGATTTCACTAACCTATTTCATGTAGGTTGTGTTATGTCGATAGCTATCAAATCAACACCTCCATCTCCCCCTCCGCCTGTCCCTAAAAAATCTAAAAAAGTTGAAGGTGATATATCAGTTGAAAATAATGAAGTAGTTAATGACGATACAAATGGAAAAGAAGAAGAAAAAACCGATTACACTTACAAGGTGGAAGTTAACTACACGACAAGCAGTGATGCTTTAAAACTTTATTTCCAAAATGGCGGTGGACCTTGCTATATCTTGCCAATTGCTGATTCAAAAGATGCTAAAACTCTGGCTTTAATCCCTGAGTTAATTGAGCAGGCTTTAGAAATTACCTTGATCGTCTGTTCTGAACAGGATTCTGGTTATCAGAGTCAGATATATAACAGCCTGACATCTTCATTATTGAATGCCGGCTATTTCCTTATCGCTGATAACCAAGATAAAGCAACCGCCATCAGTGTTAACTCGCCTTCACAAACCGCAACGTATTATCCAGCGGTGAAAGTCTCACAGCCTATGCAAACGGAAGAGAGTCTTGTAGTTGTTTCAGGTTATCAGGATGCAGAAAAAAACAGGGTTACCAATCTGACGGAACTCAAAGAGAAAAACCCGGATGTTTATCAGCAAGCTATTTATGCAATACAAAATATAAATAGAATGATTCCCGCCAGTGCAGTGATGGCTGGTGTTTATTGTGCCATTGATACCCGTCGTGGTGTCTGGAAAGCGCCGGCTAATGTTGTTTTGAATGGCATTAGTGATGTAGAAGAACGGCTCACCGAAGATGAGCAAGGTACCATGAATCAAAAAGGTATCAATGCTATCCGCTATTTCAATAATCGAGGGTTTGTCGTGTGGGGCTCACGTACCCTGAAAGATGATGACAACTGGCGCTATATTCCGGTACGGCGTCTATTTAATGCGGCGGAACGGGATATCAAACAGGCCATGCGATTTGCCGTCTTTGAGCCCAATAGCCAACCGACTTGGGAGCGAGTAAGGTCAGCCATTGACAACTATCTCCACCAACTCTGGCAGCAAGGGGCACTGGTTGGCAATAGTCCACAGGAAGCCTATTTTGTGCAAATTGGCCAAGGTATCACCATGTCCGAGAGCGATATTAGGCAAGGAAGAATGATCGTCAAGGTTGGGATGGCGGCGGTCTGTCCGGCTGAATTTATTATCCTGCAATTTTCGCAAAAAGTAGCACAGTAACCATACTGGGGCGCGGTTTGCCGCGCCTGTCCTGTAGAGGAAACGATAATGGAAATAAAACAGCCTGGCGTCACAGTAACGGAGAACCTAATATCCCAGAAGCCAGATGATGCATTTGTTGGTATACCGGTTTTTATTGGTTATATTCCAAGAAGGGCGGGCAATAAAACCGCGGTTAAATTGAACAGCCTGACCGATTTTACCCTAACATTTCGAGAGTCAGGATTAATGTACTACTCTGTACGTCACTTTTTTGAAAATGGCGGCCAACAAACCTATGTATTGTCGCTAGACTCTCCACTGAACGATTTTCAATCATTGATCACCGCACTGCAACAGGATTGGCTTAAACAGGTGATTGCCGCAGAGAGTGCTATCACGCTGATTGTAGTCCCTGATGTTGTCCGCTTTAGTCAGATGAGTGAATCCGGTGCCAACATAGATCTTTGGCTACAGTTTTGGCAATCAGTACTCAACCTTTGCAAGAGTCGGCGCGGCATCATGGGATTGCTGGATGCCCCGGATGATCCGGTACTGGCCGCTACATGTTTAGAGCAGTTTTCCTCAAGTGATCGGCAATGGGGCGCGGTATATTGGCCGGGATTGAAAACCACATACCAAGAAAGTGGTAAACATATCATCCTTTCGCCTACCGCTGCGGTGGCGGCTGTTATCCAGCGTAATGATAATCAGCAAGATATCTGGACCGCGCCAGCCAACGTAGTGCTAGCTAAGGTAGTCAGCCCGGTACGCTCTTTTATTGAAGCTGATGCGCTCTTTAATCAGCATGGCGCTTCGTTGAATTTGGTTCGCAGCTTCCCCGGCAAAGGGATTAAAGTTTGGGGATGCCGAACTCTGGACAACATCTCAGGTTCTCCCTGGCGTTATATCCAAACTCGCCGCTTGGTCTCCTATATCGAAGCCCATCTCACCCGATTAGGCCGGGCTTTTGTTTTCGAACCTAACAACGCTATCACCTGGATGAAACTTAAAGGCCAAACTTACAACTGGTTGCATCAATTGTGGCTGAAAGGTGGACTGTTAGGTACCCAAGAGGACCGAGCGTTTGACATATTACTCGGTGTTAACGAATCAATGAGTGAAGAGGATCAGCGGGCCGGGAAAATGATCATGAAAATCAAACTGGCTCTGCTCATTCCGGCGGAATTTATTGAGCTGAGTCTGACGTTTGATACGCGTACCGGGACCACGGGATTAAATTAAACAGGGGCAAAATATGCACAATCTATATACCCCATCAGTATCACACCGTTTTATCGCCAGTTTTCTGTTTAACAATATTCCCAGTCCACTTGATATTGCTTTTCAGCGCATATCGGGGCTCAGCCGTGAACTGCAAACCACCCAACACAGCCAGGGCGGGGAAAATGCCAGAAATATTTGGCTGGCCGAGAAGATCCAGCACGGCAGTTTGGTACTGGAACGTGGTGTTATGACGATTACACCGCTGACTCTGATATTTGATCGTGTCTTGCGTGGAGAAAAAGCGGTTTATGCTGATGTGGTCATTATGTTGCTGAATGAAAGTTTTTTACCTGTGGCAAGTTGGACCGTAAGTAACGCGTTACCGGTTCGTTGGTCTACCGGTGATTTTGATGCCAATAGCAATGCTGTTTTGGTCAATTCCCTGGAGTTACGTTATCAGGATATGCGCTGGTTAGGAGTGAAAGCATGACTGTAGAAATTAAAGAACTGATTATTCAGGCTAAAGTTACCGATTCTGCGGGTGATTTATCATCTCCGCGAACATTAGCCCAAGAAGCATTGGATGACGCTCGCCTGATTGATAGGGTGAAACGGGAGGTGTTAGAGGCATTACGTGAGACAGGGGGCCATTATGAGCTTAATTGAACGCAGCCTATCCAAACTCACACTGACGGCTTTTAAAGATCGGGAAGGTAAAATCTTGGTGGGCAGTTTACCGGTGATGTATAACCCTGATGCGATCCAGCTCAATTATCAAGCCAATTATAAAAACGATGAAAGTATTACCCATGCTCACCAAAGCAACCACTATGTGTCGTCTCAGCCTGCGGGCCTATCGTTAGATCTACTGTTTGATGTCTCTATGCCCGGCAACAATACGCCGATAGAAACCCAACTGACGACCTTGAAAACCCTCTGTGCCGTTGATGCCGGTACCAAAGTTCCACACTTTCTTAAAATCAAATGGGGCAAAATGCGTTGGGAAAAAAAAGGCTATTTTGCCTGCCGGGCCAGTGGTCTTAGTATTCATTACACCTTGTTTGACCGAGATGCCACGCCGTTGCGGGCAATTGCCACTTTATCGCTGGTGGCGGATGAGAGCTTTGTTATTCAGACCACTGAACAACAGTTAAAATCGCCGCCAGCCACTGCGGTTAGTGTAACCGATATGCTCTCTCTGCCATTGATTGCACTGGGTGCTGGCGCTGCGCTAGCGGGTGGTATCGATTATCTTTCGCTGGCTTGGCAAAACGATCTGGATAATCTTGATGATTTCACGCCGGGACAAACGCTACAAGCACGGAGGAAGGCATGAAGATACCTCCGATTGCGATTAAGATAGGCGGCAAAACGCTCAATCAGTTTACGGTTATCAGCTTGTCAGTAAATTACCCTATCAATGGCATTCCTTCGGCTAATGTCACTTTGGCTATCATCGGTGATACCAACCATATTTTTGATGCCAAGGCGCAAGCTGAGTTGGCGGGTTGCCGCCCGAATCATGAACTTATTGTGCAGATACAAAAAAATGTGTTGTTTAAAGGGATCATCGTCCGGCAGACACTGAGGCTTAAAGGTCAGGACAGTCTAGTGATTCTGACGGTAAAACATCCATTGCAAAAATTAACCCATAGTTTCCGCTCGCAGCTATTCAGTAAACAGAGTGATGAGGCGATTATCAAGAAGCTATTCAGCCAAGCCGGTGTGCCTGTCACGATAAAACAGGCGCCTCAACTTAAAACGGTACATGAGCAAATGGTGCAGTTTCGTTGCAATGATTGGACATTCTTAAAAAGCCGATTTACTGCTACGAATACCTGGCTGCTCCCCGGCCATGATACCGTTACGTTGGTAACACCGGAATCACTTAATCAGTCAACCGTACACACCATTCGCCAGCGCGGTGACCACCAGAGTGTTGTGCTGTTTGAAGCCAATCTGCAATGGGATAATCAGCGCAGCCCTAAAACAGTAAGTGTGCAGTCTTGGGACATTAGCCAACAAAAATTGTCTCAGGCGATTCAGGCAAAAAATTGTGGCTTTGGTCGCGGTCAACTTGCTACGGACAGTTTGAAATCGCTGACCGATCAAGAGTGGCAATGGATTTTCAGCTATCCATTGGATAATGAACAAACCAAACAATTTACTCAAAGCATCATGGGTAATCGGCGAAGCCATAATGTATCCGGCAGTTTTGAAGTCGAAGGGGATGATCGTTATTGGCCGGGTGATGTTTTGGCGTTGACTGGCTTCGGGCAAGGGATGGATGGTCAGGCGATTATCACCGGTGTCAGCCAGACCATCAACCAGCGGCAAGGTTGGCGTACCCGGTTAACGTTAGGCGTGCAATCAGATGTAGAACAGGCTGTACCGCCGGTTAAAGAGTTACATGTTGGTATCGTGGAAAAATGCCAACCAGACAGCCAGTCTCTGGATCGTATTCCAGTTAAAGTACCAGCCTTAAGCTTAACCGGCGGCACACTTTTTGCCCGCTTAGGTAAACCTTATGCCAGTCATGAAAGCGGATTCTGTTTTTACCCTGAAGCGGGGGATGAGGTGATAATCGGTTTCTTTGAATGTGATCCCCGTTTTCCGGTGATATTAGGCGCTATGCATAATCCCAAAAACAAATCCCCGTTAGAACCGAGTGAAAAAAATCAAATAAAAACATTAGTGATTAAACAGGGGGAAAATCAGCAGGCGTTAATCTTCGATAATAAAGAGCAGACGCTCGCATTTAATAGTGGAAAAAATATTTTATCTCTGCAACAGGATAAAGATATCATGTTTAATTCTGCTAAAAATCTAATAGCTAATGCACAGGAAATTAATATCCGGGCTGAAAAATCCCTGTCAGCCGCTGGAAAATCTGGTGTTGATATTAAAGGTGCGAAAATTAATTTAACACAATAATAGGGTAGTGAAATGGCAGACAAAATATTAGCCGATATTTATGGTCGGGGTTGGGCATTTCCGCCTCAATTTTCTTCTCAGACTGGAATCATCATGGCGGAAGGGGCAGAACATGTTCGTCAGAGTATGAAAATTCTTTTTCTGACGGAGACTGGCGAGCGGATTATGCGTGAAGATTATGGTTGTGGCTTGAATGATTATCTGTTTGAAAATATCAGTGATGAATTAATGGCGCGTATTCAAACGCATATTGAAGAGCGAGTATTACGTTATGAATCCCGCGCGGAAATTACTGAAATTCAGGTGAATCAAAAAATGGATTGGCCTAATACTCTGCATATTCAGGTGAGCTATGTCCTGAGAGGTAGCGAAATTAGCCAGCAAATTGAAGGTATTCTTGAGGTTGGTGAAGGAGAGGTGATCTTATGAGCAAACAACTGGTGGTTGATGGCGACACTTTACTATTCGAACCCTTGTTCGGTAATCGGCAAGTCACCATTCTAGGGCCGGCAATCATCCGGGGCAGCGGTTACGCCAAAATCCAAGGTAAAAAGATCGTGATGGTGGGTGATGAAAAAAAGGTCCAATTTCAGGCGCAATATATTACTCCAAGCCACCCGGTGCCCGGCATGGGTGTGGTCACCATTGCTCAATTGGATGTCAGCCAGCAGGTAAATTTTTGTTGTAGCCCTGCCACGGTGATTGTTGTTGGGCAGCAATTTATTGCCCGTTTTACCCCATCACAGCCGGCAAATAACCCATCGAGTGGCCCGGATATAACAGCACCCAGTATGGGTAAAGGCCGATTTATTGCCAGTCAATATGCTGTCAGTGCTGGATAAATAACTTTTAAATAACAATGATCTCCTGAAAATATATTAAAGTTATATTCAAATAACAGGTGGTATAAATATGGGACTGACCGGATTAACGAGTAAACTTACCGCTATGGTATCGGATACTACTTTTAAACTTGATGAAAGAAGTACGCTGGATATATTAAATTGGATTCAGGAATATACGGAAAAAATCCCTTTTGATCAAGATAAAGAAAAATTCTGGCATAGCTTCTACTTTATTCAGGAAAATCATCCTCGGCAATTAGCGGATATTTACCAAAATGTGAATAAAGCCAATGGCCTTTTACCAGCGCATCAGGCTTTCTTACTGGCTTTTTTAAAACTATTAGAAACCACTAAAATATTATTCAATACCTTTCCGGCACGTCATCGTGATCTTTATTATCGGGAATTATTAGGTTTAACGCCGAGAAGTGCCCAAGCGGATCGGGTGGCGATAGGTATTACCTTGAATCCTGATCGTGTTGAATATTTTATTCCGAAAGGAACTCTCTTTGATGCCGGACATGATAGCGCTGGCAATCCATTACAGTATGTGTCCGAGTTGAATGTATTGGCAAACCAAGGAGAATTAACCGACCTGCGTTGGTATCGAAAAGAGGGGGATGGCTGGAAATCGGCAATACTACTAAATCTTGCAGATAACATTGAATTTCCTGAAAACGGTATTCGTCTTTTTAGCCCAACGCCTAATGATGTTTCGGTTCTGTCTGGCTACTTAATTACTTCGCCTTTATTTACGATGTCAGCGGGAGAGCGCACGATTAAAGTTACATTAGACAGCGAGTGGGCGGGGGATTCTAATCAAGTCACCGCTCAGATTAGCTCGGGAGATCACTGGCTTTCACTATTAGTAGAAAAAGAAAAGTCTAACCTCAAACTCAGCTTATCAGCTAACGATGACCTCATTAGCCCGCCTAATGCTTTAGATAATATGACGTTTGACGTACCGGTACTAAAACTGAGCACCAAACAGGGACCGATGTTGCCGAAGATTAAAGACATCGAGATCAACATCAACATTAACGGCAACCGTAGTATGTACTATGCGTCTGATAGCGGTATTGAACAAACGAATGCGACTAGCTTTCCTTTTGGTCAATCACCGTTATTAGGCTCTGGTTTTAATCTGGTTGCCCCTGAATGGTATAACTCCGAAAACGCGACCTTGACGATTACCCCTCAATGGGTAGGATTGCCTCAACAAAACTTTTTAAAATGGTATGAGGGATATGAGACCAAGCCCGATAATAGTGCATTTAAAGTACAGGGTTACTTAGTCACGCCTCAAAAGAGAGAAAAGCTTAATGAAGCGCAATCATTATTCAGTGGAAAGGAGAAACCACAAGGACAAAGCTTAAAATTTACCTTGCCAACGATGAGTTTTCCCCTTACAGACAGCTCGAATCCCAATGATTGGCCTGCATCCGTGCGTATAGAATTGGCCGGACAGGATTTTATGCATACCCAATACTGGAAAGATCCCAAAGATAAAAATTTACCCTATACCCCACAAATCAGTGCGTTGCAGATTCAATTCAGTGCTAAAGCTAAACCTGAGCAATTTGCGGTTTATCCTCTGACGCCTTTTGGCTGGGGTGAAGCAGCAGCAGAAACGTCGGCATTCACCCATGAGGCATTCTATTTAGGTTTTACCGGAGTACTACTGGGGCAAACTTTATCTCTTTATTGGCAATTAGAAGGTATTAAGAAGCTCACTTTATCCTGGTTTTATCTCAACAAGTGCAATACTTGGAGTAAATTGGATAAATTCGTTGACGATCAAACCGGTAACCTGTTCGACCGGGGTATCTGGCGCACTTTATTGCCACAAGATGCCTCAAATCAGGCCGCCCTGATGCCGTCAGGGCGGTACTGGCTGAAAGCCGAGATAACGGATAAGACTGATCCCCAAGATTACCCACGTATTAAAGGTTTGCTGTATAACGCTACCACTGTCACCTTAGCTAACGCAGAAGCTGTTGAACAGGAACATTTTATTGATGGATTGGCCGTTGGCAGCATAAAACAGCCGGCAAACACTATTCCGGTAAACACTATTCCGGCAAACACTATTGCTGCAATCAGCGGTGTTACGCAACCTTGGGCTTCCTGGAACGGTCGCCCGCAAGAAACTGAGCAAGCCTTCTTAAAACGAATTCCTGTCCGGCTGTCCCATCGTAACCGAGTGTTGAGTTGGGGGAACATGGTCACCTTACTAAAAGATCATTTTGTTAGCCTACTTGATGTCAGACACCATTCAGGCAGTAAATTAACCACCATCCCGGCGCCGGAAAAGCAACAATTGATAGTCATCCCAGACAGCCGTTACAAGGATAACGACGATGCATTACGCCCAGCACTGAACCCGGCGCGATTGGCCGAGATGGTCGAATGGTTAAGTCGATTAAGTAGCCCTTGGGTAACCATTGAAATCAACAATCCTACTTATGTTGACGTTAATGTGGATTACCAAGTGACCTTTATCTCAGGCATTAATTCTGACTACGGCTATCACCAGCTACAACAGCAATTAAGCCGAACGTATATGCCGTGGGGAGAGAATCCGGCTATCGGTGTGACGATGGGTAACCACATTGACTACTACCAGTTATTAGCCACCATCCAACAATCCCCTTTGGTAGAACGCGTCACCAATTTAAGCATAACAATAGTTAACCGAGTTACGGGTGCCGTGGGTACAAATATCGAAGCTAATGATAATGAAGTGTTGATTTTAGTCTGGTCAGATAAACATTCCTCAAATAAGGAGTTAATCAATGAGTCATCAGGATGCTCTGTTTCCCGTTGTTAAAGACGATATTGCCTTTGATACCTTACTTGCTCAGGCTAAGGCTGTTATTGAGCAACAGTCTGGTCAATTTTGGAGTGATATGAGTGAAAGTGATCCCGGTATCACCTTATTAGAAGCCTGTTGTTATGGTGCATCGGATTTAGCTTACCGTCATTCGCTGCCGCTTTTAGATCTTCTGACGCCCAGAAAGGAGCAACAGACACCCGGCGACGGTATTTTCCCCCAGGAGTTTGGTCCGCAACAGATGCTGACTTGTGGTCCAATTACGTTGGCGGATTATCGCCGGGCGTTGCTGGACTTGCATAGTGACAACACGGTTGATGGTTACTTTTTATTTAATGATGTACTACTGGTATGTGAACCTAACGATCAACGCTATACATACTGGTATAGCAAAAAGGAACGTGAATACAGATTTACTCAAATCGCAAATTCAGATAGTAAACAGTTAACATTAAGAGGAAATTATTGGCTTTATTTGCTCCCAGGCCGGGAAACTCAGATCGATAATAAGTTGGCTCAGGAGAAACTTAACGTTTTCCTGAAAAATAATCGTAATTTAGGAGAATGGGTGAATCGGGTTATCTGGTTAGAACCTGTTGATTTACCATTGAAGATTGATATTCAGCTTGATAATGATGTTAAAGATATCGCTGACGTATTTGCTCAAATTTATATGACAGCGGAACAAACGGTGCTGGAAAAGCCGCTACGTTATACCACCCAGACAATGAAAGAGATGGGTTACAATAATGAAGAAATTTTTGACGGGCCTTATTTACATCACGGTTGGATACCTGAATTACCACCGATCAAAGATTACAGTGGTGCGACGATATTAAATTTAAGCCATTTGGTTAACCAATTATTGGCTATCAAGGGAGTTCAAAGTATTATTCGGCTGGAATTAGATGAAAATAAAGATAATAAGAAAATTATTTCTCCACTACTGCAAGATAATTGGTCTTGGCAAATTGCGAAAGGATATTATCCAAGACTATGGGGTGATGATCCCTTGGGATTGATTACCTCACCAGACAGCCCATTGACTCTTATTGCCAAAGGTGGTGTGAAAGTTGTAGTTTCTAGAGAAGAGATAAAGAAGAATATCATTACAGAACCACTGATTAATATACAACCAGAATTATTAAACTGGGGTAAGCACCGTAAAGTGTTGGATTATTATCCGGTAAGTAATAAATTACCGGCTTGTTATGGATTGCAAACTAATAAACATACCTTACAACAACTACAGTTACATCAATTTATTCTGCCTTTTGAACAAATATTAGCTAACGGTTGCGCAGAACTTGCCTTATTGCCAAAACTATTGGCTTTTAAACAACGAGGAAATAAGGTATATGGTGCACAATGGCCTTTTAAGGTTAATACTGTCAGTCAGAATGTTCATCAGGAGATAATGCCTGACTTAATTAAGAAACTGAATGATGATGTGCAAATTGATAATGATGATGGCATCCATGAACGAAATTATGCAAAAGAGCTGGCTATTCTTGAATATCTGTTAGGCTATTTTGGTACACAGCGAGCAGCCAGACCACTTATTCTCAATCGACAGGATTTTCTATCCACTCAGCGCGGTTACTTGGCTCAACAACCAGAGTTGGCCTACCATCGTAATAATATTCGCATTGATAAAGTATCCGCGCTACAAAAACGAATTGCAGCTCGGTTAGGCTTGGGAAGAAAATGTTTTAGTGAACCGCCTGATTTGGCTGATCTTCCTTTCTATTTAATTGAGCATCGCCGGTTGTTACCCGTGAAACCTGATGAGGCATTCAACAGTGAACAAACACCTGATAATCTGGAAATTAAAAATCATCCTGATTCTAAAAACCATCATTTAATTATTATTCAGCAAAGTACAGCAGGGCGGTTATTACACGGTCAGATGATTAACTTGATTATTAAAGGCGAAAACGGATTTACATTGCGGGGCCAAGTGATCACTGAGATTACAGAAAAATCATTTTATCTTGACACCCATAACAGTGTTGCTTTGGAACACAATTTAAACATAGTGCAACAGGCATTTACTGACAAAAAACTATGTTGGCAAAATAGCCCGGTGTGGTTGGAAGATATGGATTATCAACTGGTTTATGCCGATGAAATACATCAAAAAAATAAAGAAGACGATGAACTCTGGATCACATCTAGTCCCCAAAGCCCTTTTCCTGCTATGATCAAAGAAGGGGATGAAATCACACTAAAATATAAAATTACCCCTTATGAACCAGCCAAAAAAATATCTGCTGATATGAATTCTCCATCTGACTATATGCTTAAAGCGTTGGTAAAAAAATTCGATCGTATTAAGGGTAAGATATTAATTAAACGAGGTAAAAATACCAAACCTTTCCCAGAAAAGGAAAATGCATGGCGTTATCGTTGGTATTTCTCTAGTGCAGAATACGCGTATACTGATCGTTTTTCATTTGTCGTCAGCGTAGTCATTAATCGCCAGTTAATTGAGAATAACAACGTTGATCATCATGGACTGGAATCGTGGGTAAAAACTGAGATTTTAGCTGAATTTCCTGCTCATGTTTCCATGATTATTCATTGGTTATCACCGGATCATTTCAGGAATTTTGCCAGTACCTATAAGCGTTGGCAAAATAATGGTTCTGCTTTAGGGGATGAAGCATACCATATTTTAGAAGTGTTAACGTTAGGTCGTCTGCCTTCCGAATTAACAGGTATAGGGAATATGAGAATTGCCACTGAACAACAGAGAATTGAGGTCATTAGTGAATCTGAAACAGAATGGAATTCTAAATTTATTGAGAGTAATCAGTTGCTGTATGTACCAAAAGTTAAAGATAATATTTATCATGACAAAGACAAAGGTTGATTTATAAGTAAAGAGAGATGTTTGTTGTATTATTAAATTCATTATCTTTAATTATTACTATACCCAATGGATTTCAAGATGGATTGCGACGGCAAGGGAGCGAATCCCCGGGAGCATAGATAACTATGTGACCGGGGTGAGTGAGTGCAGCCAACAAGAGACAACTTGAAAGATAACGGGTATATGTTATTAGAATAGACGAATATATAAGGTGATAAAAATGGAAAAGAAGCACGATTTGTCCAATTCAGAGAGTAATCAAGAAAATACTAATAATAAAGTAGAAAACCCCTCAGCAGATGATGTAAAAAAACGCTTTAAAGCAGGCAGTATTCCATTGCAAACTGATTATGAATATTTAATTGATATTGCTGATATTGGCCGTAAAGCAGTCGGGAAAGCGCCACAACAAAATGGACCAGGAACAGGATTGAAACTAGATAGTAATGGTACGCTTAATTTAAAAATAGGTCCTATCTCCAGTAAAGACTTTTCTCCATTAATGTTAAAAGATGATATTTTATCTGTAGATCTTGGTAGTGGTCTGATTAATAAAGACAATGGAATATCTATCGGTCAAGGTAATGGTATAGTTGTAAATACAGATGATATCGCTGTCAAGGCTGCTAATGGTATTACTGTTGATGGCAATGGTGTTTCAGTTAAAGCTGGTGATGGTATTTCGGTTAGTGGAAAGGGAGTCGAAGTTAAGGCCAAGAATAATGGCAGTATTTCCGTTGATTCAGATGGTATTGCTGTTAAATGTTGGGACGGGGGCGGTATTGTGGTAACTGATAATACTGGTCTTTATTTAAAATTAGAAGGAGGAAATACAAGTAATGCTTGGAGCGGTGTAAGTGGTTTGAGCCTGAGTAAAAATGGTGTAAAAGTTAAAGCAGGTAAAGGTATCACTGTTAATTCAGATGGTGTAGGTGTTAATGTCGAAGAAATTGCTTCAGCACTCGCTAATTTAATTATTCCCGCAGGAACAATTGTGCCATTTTATAGTAATAAACCTGTACCTAATGGTTGGGTATTGTGTGATGGAAAAAATGGTACACCTAATTTAAATGGTGATAGTGAGAAAGGTCAAGCAAGCTGGGGTATTAGTTTGATTTCAGGTGGTAATAAAATAGAAACTAATTTTTGGCATTTAGAGTATGGAAAACATGTGAGGGCAAATGTATATTTTATGAGATATATTATGAAGTCATAAATATAAATGATGTCACTAATCAGTTAAACAATGATGATATTTTTACAACATATACCCAATGGATTTCAAGATGGATCGCGACGGCAAGGGAGCGAATCCCCGGGAGCATAGAGAACTATGTGACCGGGGTGAGTGAGTGCAGCCAAACAAAGAGGCAACTTGAAAGATAACGGGTATAGATTATTCGTATCTATTGTAGTAGTTAATTACAAGGGGAAATTAATATGGTTTTAGAGAAAAATAGGTTAAATCAGATCAATATTGCTATCGAAGCTAATAATCAACAGGTAGCTAGAAAAGTATTACATGGTTCTCTGCTTAATCAAGTCAATGTGCGTAAATTACTTAATTTATACTTTAATAAACATGTTGTTAATCAAGATATCTATTTAGAGAAATTAACGTTGAATCTTGGTGAAATTAATTCACATGACTTTAATTCATTATTTCCTACTCGGCTTAATATGGAGTTGAGTAAAGCATTGAATCGATATCATGGAGATAATAAGGAAAAAACACTCACAGAAGAACCAATAATATTCCAAAATATCCATAATCCCTCTTTATTAGATAGTAATTATTTATCCGATATCGAGGAATTTATCCAGTACATATATCAAAAAGATATTAAATTAGATCCAGAAAAGGCAATGGAAGATAATGGGAATATTAATATCAAAACTTTAATTAACCAATTAATGGGAATGGAGAGCAATTTAACATTATTATTGGCAAAAAGCTGCCTATCTGAGCATGGTTTGCAGCGACTTTTAGCTATCAGTCAACCTGCTTTATTAACTGCGATTAATCACAAATTGTTGGAGGATATAGATAAATCTCAGCATCAAGGAAAGATAATTTCTTCTTGGCAATTGGTATTGAATGCCTTGGGATATATACAGCGACATAATACGCAGAAAATACCTAAACCAGATATGAAAGTGATGTCATATATCATGGCTGAACTTGATAGCAGTATGCTTGATATTGTGCCTATTATTACATTATTTCGCCAAAATATAGTCGCTGAAAGTGCCTTATTAAATGCATGGTTGAAGCTGCTTTGGCAAATAGAATTGATTCCAAAACTGTGCAAAAAACACCTCTCCATTCAGGAATATGAAGATTTAGTTAATCGCTTTAGTTGTGAAGATCAGATTATTAGAGAACACACTTTACAACAAGCAGTCGCAGTTAATTTTTTGTTGACTGAATTATTACAGAGATTAGCGACGGAGACTCAGAAAATTTTACCGTCATTAAATCATCATCAGCTTTCATTAATAGCGGCAACAATTCAGAAGGGGGAAATCAAAACAGAAAATATTCTCCAGTTATTGCAACATCCAGCGTTATATAACCAAACAGGTACAGCTTGGTTAGCATCACTGTGGCAATTAAGTTCTGTTTCACAACTCTGTAAAAAACATCTCTCTGCTGAGGAATATCGCGATCTATCACAACGCTTTATTCCAAACAATGCAAATCAAAAATTAATTTTGCAAGATCAGCCAATATTATTAACACCAGATAACTTGTGCATTAAAGACAATAATTATAGCCAACGTCGAGCAATTAATAGACCATGTTCTGAGCCGGGTTTATTGCCGCCAGATCAAATCAGTAATGCTGGAATATTAATTCTATGGCCGATGTTACCCGTATTATTTAATCAACTAGGTCTAGTTGAAGAGAAAAATTTTATCCATCATCAAGCTCAATTTAGGGCGGTTGATTCTCTGGATTATCTTATTTGGAGAAGTGAAGAGACGCAGGTAGGAAGAAAAATATTGAATAACGTTCTGTGTGGGTTAATGATTGATGAAGAGACACAATCAATTTCTATTGAACCAGAAAAACAGTTGATAATAGAACAATGGTTAGATGCGATTATTGCTCAACTTCCGGGTTGGAAAAAACTGAGTCATAATGATGTCCGTCAACTGTTTTTACAGCGGCCGGGTGAATTACTGATAGATGAACAGGAAATAAAAATTACAATACAACATCAGCCATTTGATCTATTATTAACCGACTGGCCGTGGCCGTTAAATATCGCCAAACTTCCCTGGCTAAATCTTCCTTTGCAGATTGACTGGCAAAACATTTAAAAGGCTTATATGAACTCTTTACTTAAAAATAGCCATTATATGATGGCTGAATTACGTTGGATTTATCCCCATCTGGAACGTATCGATCTGCAATTACAACATTACTATTATCAGAATAGAGACAAATATGATTCTTTACCGGAGAGTTTTTTACTTGATGAAAATAAAATAGAGGAATATCTGATACAACCGCAAGGCTTTCCTCATTGGTTATTTGAGGAGAGTGATATTGTTGGTCATCCGAAAACCGAAGAATATTTTGTTTCTGATGCATTATCTCTATTAGTTGAGCGTTTTGAACTGACAGAGTTTGAGCGCGATGTCTTATTGCTTGGTTTATTACCCCATTTTGACAGCCGTTATCATGCATTATTTTCTGCTTTGCACGGTAATAGTAAAAAACAGTGGCCTAGTTTTTCTTTAGCAATTGAATTATTTAGTCAACGTCAAAATGATTGGCAATTACTGAAAAACAGTTTATTACCACAAACACCATTAATCAGTAACCAATTATTACGGCTTAATAACCACGAAGAACCTATTTGGTTACAAACGCAATTTTTAACTCATAGCACTGTCTGGCATTTTTTATCAGGACAACAGATAATTTTACCGCCCCTAATAATTTGTGCTTATTGGCATTCTCCTGTTTCTCACCTTTGGTATCCACCAACTCTTTATCATTCACTTGAAAAGATATTATTGAATGAAACTGATGAGGTTCGCCCTTTGGTGATACTTAGAGGAAAACAGGGCAGTGCCAGAGAATTAGCGGTCGGCAATATTATGGCGTTTCACAGAATCAGTACTTTAACCCTGGATGTAGCTCGATTACCAGCGGAAGAGAATTCAACTGTAATAGCTAATTTGCTGGCAGATGCCGTGAGAGAAGCACGGTTACATAATGCTTGTTTATTAATTCGTAATTTTTCTTTATTTATAGATGAAAAGAAAATATTGAATAACCTATTATTCGTTTTGCTGAATCAACCAAAGTTACGGGTAGTTTGTTTGGTAGAACCGGGAGATACATTAATATGGATTAAACATCTGCCAATAGTGCAAATTGAGATGCCGGTAGCTACACTGGTGGATAAAGAATCTATGTTGAGAGAATGCTTACCGGATAATATCGTTCAGAAAGTTAATATTGTTCAATTGTGCCAGCGTTTTTCATTTACCGCAGAGACCTTGCCGTTAATTCTTAAAGAAGCTTATCAATATCAAATATTACGACAACCGGAAGGTCAATTAGAAGAAATAGATTTACGTAAAGCATTAAGTTTCCGCGCTCAACAGAGTTTAGGTAAACTGGCTCGCCGGATAACACCAAAACGTAATTTTAATGATTTGGTGGTTTCAGGTGAATTAGCTCAACAATTGAAAGAGATTATTGCGGCGATTAATTACCGTGATCAGATTTTGGATACGGGTTTTCAGGAAAAAATAGGCTATGGTAGCGGTATTAGTGTACTGTTTTACGGTGAATCGGGGACGGGTAAAACGATGGCCGCAGAAGTGATTGCCGGGCATCTTGGTGTTGATTTGATTAAAGTCGATCTTTCTACGGTTGTGAATAAATATATTGGTGAAACGGAAAAAAATATTGCTCGTATTTTTGATTTGGCTGAGATGGATTCTGGGGTACTATTTTTTGATGAAGCTGATGCATTGTTTGGCAAGCGCAGTGAAACCAAAGATGCTCAGGACAGACATGCCAATATTGAAGTTTCTTATCTATTACAACGGCTGGAAGATTATCCGGGATTGGTGATTTTAGCCACTAATAATCGTAGCCATTTGGATAGCGCTTTTAATCGTCGTTTTACCTTTATTACTCATTTTACTTATCCTGATGAAGAGCTACGTAAAAAAATGTGGCAAACTATCTGGCCTGAACAACTGAAATTATCCGACGAAATTGATTTTGCACATTTGGCTAAACGAGCTGATTTGACTGGGGCTAATATCAGAAATATTGCCTTATTGGCATCAATATTAGCCGCAGACAATAATAGTGAAAAAATTGAGAATCAATATATAGAGCGGGCCATTATTCTAGAATTAAATAAGAGTGGCAGACTGGTCTTTTAAATACTTATCAAATTTGGAGTCGATATGAAAGATATCATTGAGCCTAATAATGCTATTATCGAAGTTAATAACGCATTAAAAGATATTCTATCTCGATATTTAAATAATGTTGATATTCGTTTTGATTTACCAGATATAGATTCAATTCCATCTAAACCGACAATAAGTGTATTTCTTTATGATGTACATGAAGATTTACAATTACGCTCTGCTGAACCAAAGCGTTATAATCCTGTGACTAATTTATTGTTACCGGGATGGGTAAATATTAATTATAATTATTTAATTACTTACTGGCATTCGAATAAACCATCAGTTGATGGCTGTAGCCCGGATAGCCAACCTGATAATCAGGCGGCAAAAATAATGACATCTGTTTTGAATGCATTGATTAATCATCGTCAATTACCTAAAATTCCTAGTGCTTATACTAGAGTTATCCCACCACAGGAAAATTTAAATAGCTTAGGTAATTTTTGGCAGGCGCTTGGTAATCGTCCACGTCTTTCTTTATTATATTCCATTACCGCACCGGTAAAACTTCAAGATATTACTAATACAATAGAGCCAGTTATGGAAATTTCTCATTCTGTGGACCAAAAATTGAATCCGGTTAGATCACAAATAAGTCAGGCGTTATTAGAAAAATTATGTACTGATTTGGGGGATACAGAACATGTGCGTTTTGCGCTGGCTAAAGTGAAGTTAACGATTAAACTGGACATATCTGTCACAGGCAATAATGATAATCAAGAAAATGAAAAAATTATTCTTGAGGTTTCGGGTGTTACTTGCTTAACTTATTTCCCTAAGATAAAAGAGATTCTTTCAACATGGGTAAAAAGTCATAAAGCGGTTGCTAAGGTAAATGGTATAGGTATTATTGTTGCTAAAGAAAATTCTGATGCATTAATTGGGGTGAAAAAACCATCATCTAATTAATTACTCATAATAAAATGACAAGTTAGAGAAAATAACGATATTTTTATTGATGGTTTTATATAAAAAAATCTTGTTGTTTGTGATATTTTAATCTATATATTACTTACTTATGAATCTTGGATAATAATATTATGCCAATCAGCAACTTTGCGAAAAAATTTGAAACTAGCACCAAAAAGGATAAAACACTTGAAAATATAACAACGGGTGATCATCTGGAAATAGCACCTTCAATCTGCTTGTCGGAGTCCAAGGATATATCAAAACTAAAAAAGCATAATCTGAGTTCTGTAGAATTGATAAATGGTATTATTGCATTACATAATGATCCAAAAGGAAATAAATTACTCTGGAATGATAATTGGCAAAATAAAATCGTTGATAGAGATTTGGCAGCTATATTTAAGGCGATTGATGAAACTGTTTCTGAATTAGGTGGTATTGAAATCTATCAAGAAATCGTTGGGATAAATCCTTATGATCCTACTGAGCCAGTTTGCGGTTTATCTGCCCAAAATATATTTAAATTAATGACTGAGGGGGAACATGCTGTTGATCCAGTAAAAACGGCCCAGGTAGGAAAAATAGATGGCAATGAATTTGCTGAAAGAGTTGATCAGCTCAGTGGTGCAAAAAATTATGTTGCATTGGTTAATGATCATCGACTTGGGCATATGTTTTTAATTGATATTCCATCCAATGATCAGGAAACAGTGGGATATATCTATCAGTCAGATTTGGGAGAGGGGGCATTACCGCCTCTTAAAATAGCAGATTGGTTAAGTGCTAGAGGAAAAGATCCCGTTACTCTTAATAAATTAAAGAAATTATTAAGTCATGAATTTAATCTATTATCTGCAAATGAACAACAGGAACTTATTGCCGAAATTTTTGATATACATAAAGAGATATCTGATGTTGGATTAGATAAAATTAAGAAAGATAAACGGATTGATATCTATTTAACAGAGTATAATATTAATGACTTTTATGAAAATATTGAAAAATTAAAAGCTAAATTTGATAGTTTATAATATAGCATTTGGTAAGCCAGAATGAGATCTATTATTTTAATAATTGTACTAAAAACGTTAGAATAATAATTCAGGCAAATATAAATTTTAAATATAATAAAATTAACCAGCATAGAGAGCCTATAAATGTTAAAACATGCTAATCCTCAAACAGTACCCACACAACGTACTAAAAATAGTGTTATGCAATCGCCATTATCAAGTTCTTCTGGTGGACATCTTGAACTTTCAAATAATGAGAGTGAGCCTAGGCCAGGTTATAAAAGCAGGAGAACTAAAAAGTTGAAGCAATTTCTTGCAGATAGAAGCCTTAATAAAGGGCATATTTCCCCGTTGAAGAATAAGGGGTTATTGGTAGGGAGTGAGGATGCACCAATTAACGTACCCGTTGTGGCTCATCGTCATGACAGCAACCGGGAGCTTGCACAGGCAATACCTTTGAGAAATAGTGTTTCCCGTCAGGAAAATCCTTTTCATGATGTTGTTATGGGATTTCGTGGTGATCAGGCTACATCTTTCGAATCGGGTACCGGCGTGATCGGAGTGCATTGGGGCAAAAACACGTTGGATTCCAATATTACTGGTATTAACGTGGTAAATGGCGCATCGGGAACTGTAGGAATAAGAATTGCTTTGAAGGATATTCAACATGGGCAGCCGGTTGTTGTTACGTCTGGAGGGTTGAGCGGTTGTACCATGATATATGCCGTGAAAGATGACTATTTTTTTGCTTATCATACAGGGCAGAAGCCTGGTGATAATGAATGGAAAACAGGCCGGCAGGGGGTTGTTACTACTTATGAGAGCCATAAAGCACTTTCGCCGGACAGCGAGCCGATGATGGTTGGTGAACAGAATAACGATCTGGTGAATATATTTGCAAAGTATGATCAGAGTGTCATTACCTATATGGGTAAACCGGGCGTTGTGATTGATAATACGGCAGAAAATGTTGGTGTTTTTAACTATGACGAAAAGAAGCTTGAAAAACCTGCTATTAGGGCTGGTTATAGTTATGCGCTGCTGGCCAGGGATGATAAAGGAAAGATGAATGTTAAAGTGTTGTCGGAAGATGCTATGGTTTCATCCGGCAAGAAAGGCAATACTATTGAGGTCATTAATTCACTCAAAAAACGGTTGTTATAGTTAATATATACCCTATGGATTTCAAGATGCATCGCGACGGCAAGGGAGTGAATCCCCGGGAGCATAGATAACGATGTGACCGGGGTGAGCGAGTGCAGCCAACAAAGAGGCAACTTGAAAGATGACGGGTATAAATCTGACGCTAAATGGTTTGAATAACACTATATTCATTTATGATCATCGATTTGAACATATATCTATGTCTAAATGCCAATAATATTTGGATTTATATGTTATTTATTCCTAATGTATTTATTATAAAAAATTATAAGGTGATAGTATGGGACGTGAATATAGTGAAAAAGAAAAGAAAAAAACTTCAATGCCGTTGGGGAATTCTATTGATCAGCATGAAATAGATAATAATCCGTTAGGATCAGGATTGGATCTAAATCAGATGATGAATAATACTCCTAGGGTAGCGAAAGATAATTACAGTGAAGAAAATGGCGATCTGTTTTATGGCCTTGCCGCTAAAAGGGGAAAGTATATAAGAGATGTTAATCCTAATTTTGATTCAAAGAATCCTGACAGTACGCCAATGATTATAGATTTTTATAATAACGAAGTATCTAGAGTTATTTTAAAAGACACCACGATATTACCTAAAAAATCAGAAGATTTGGTGAAAAATCCTAAAAAATATGCAAGGAATATTAAGGTTAAAGACAGTTTACAGAAAGATATTATTGAAGAACAAAAAGGAAGATATCCTTTATGGAATGATTATTTTAAAATAGGAGGTGAAAATAAGAAATTTAATATGTATAAAATATTTAAAGAAATAACTAGTAAGTATAATTCTGACTATTATCATGTTTGTTATAACAAAACATGGCTTACCTTTGAACCTAGATTACTTTGGAAAAGAGGAAGCAAGCTTGGTATAGAAATGGCAGCCCGTAATGGGAGAACAAAAATACACTTTGTTCTTGATGGCCTGAATATCGAACAGGTTGTTAATAAAACAAAAGGTTCTACTCCTCTGGAGGCTGGGCCAGGCGAGTCAGTTACCGCGTCTGAATTGCGTTATGCTTATCGCAATAGAGAGAGATTGGCGGGAAGAATTCATTTTTATCGGGATGGTAAGGAAGTTATTGCGCCGTGGGACGAAAATCCAACGTTATGGCAGAATTATATTCCTCAGGGTAGTAATCGAAATATAGCTACTCAGAGAAATGGAGGAGCAATGTCTAGATTAATAGCATTACCGAGACGAATTTTTTCACCCTTAACAGGAAGACGTTGATAATAATTTCAGGTATCCAATTTCAATCATTATAGAGAGTTTAAAAATGTTCAAAAATGATATACGTGAAAAAACAGCTAAACTTGGCAAAGGTAAAACTGAGGATGAAAGGTTATTGGATGCATTACATTTGGAACTTCCTGATGCAAAAGCAGTTATGTCGGCTTATCAAAAACAGATTCCTGAATTTGATGGTTTTAGTAAAAAAACGCAATTAATCCTTAGCTCTTCAAGGGAATTTGGACAATTGAAACCAGCGAAGCAGCATAATTTCTCAAAACCGGGTTTAAAATCGAATGGTGTCTATGATGGAAAATTTCTTTATGCAAAGAAATCCTTGGAGAATTTCGCTGCTCATGCTGGATACGAGTATAATGGTCATTATGACGATGAATTTGTCAACTTTAAGGATAATAATAGAAATTTAGCCGATGGAAAATTATTCCCGGGTATTAACCTGATTAAATGTCCGAAATTATCGATAGTGAAAGATAAAGGAGAATGGAAAATACAACAAAGTGATGAGGCCGAAGCTTATAAGATTATTGATATTGAGTCCTTTATTTCAGGGATAAGAGATATGTATGGTAGGGTAAATACACCTTTACATCCAGTAATAGAATCTTTGATCAGCAATCATATTATCAACAACGACCGTATATTACCGACGATGGCGGGTATTGCTGGTTTGCATGCAGAGGTACAGGCGCTGAATAATTTATTGATTTTAGAAGATAAAAAGGCAGGGAAAATTATTGGAAGTCGGAAAATAAGCGAATATATACGGGATATGCTGAAATCATCTATTTTCACTCAGCGATTAACAACTAAACAAGCTGGAGATAATTTTGCTGCTTGCCATAATTGTTCGGGGATATTGTCATCACCCGTCAATGTCGTTACTGGTAAGGTAACAAGTGCGGGAAGTGATTTTTCATCAACATTATCTCGATATAAAACACCGCAAGAATCTCCAATATAAAATAGTATTCTTTTTTATGCCTGAGTATTTAACCTCTCAGGCATTTTACTTACTTCTTATGAGTGCTTGACGGTGCAATCAAAATACCGAAATTACCTCCGGTAGAAGCCCGGCTGCATCGTGAAATTAACGGGGAAGTGAAAATCGCACTGCAACAGGCAAGTATTACGCCTCAATACTCTGCGCGGATCTGGCGATGTCCTTGTTGTGGTGTCGAACATGATCGTGATATCAACGTCGCTCCAGCGCAAGGGCATACTGGAATTACAGGCGGCGGGACTCGTCGTTTCTGCCCACGGAGGCCAGCGTAAATCCGTTGCATCGACGGTTGTGGCCTGAGAAGTGGGAAGTCTCGCCGTTTTTTACTGCGGGGAGCAGTCACCCTCCCACTTATAAGGAGGCTAAATGATAGTTTTGCTAATGATTTGGTATTTATAACACTAGATCCAAGATGATGACGCCACACAAGCCAATCGCCCATGCAATAGTGGTTGGTATTGACCAAACGATCATCTGTTGTTTGGCATCTTTGATTCCCATCATGCGGTTAACGACCCAGAATAGGCTGTCATTAAAATAACCGAAGAATAACGAACCCATCGTTGCTGCTTGTGCGGCAACCAACATGTTGATCCCCGGAATTTGACTAATAATTGGTGCAGAAATAGAAGCAGCGGTAATCATTGCCACAGTGCCGGAACCTTGAATTAAGCGAACCAGTGTTGCGATGATAAATGGAATCAGCACCGGTGTTAGGGGGAGATTGGCTATATATTGCGCCAGAATGGCGCCGGTACCACTTTCACGCAATACCGCGCCTAACGCACCGCCTGCTCCTGTCACTAATAAAATAATACCGGCAGCCTGTAAACCTTCTTCCAGACGGTCAATGACTTCATGTTTATTGGCTTTTGGCATCAAGGTATAAACCGCCAATAATACACTAATGGCTAAGGCAATAACTGGTGCACCAAGGAAATCGAATGTCTGAAAATAGAAGTTGTTTTCTTGTCCAGTAAAAGTTTCAGTGTTTAATAACAGGCCATTAATGGCTTTAATGAAGATCAAAACAATAGGGACAATAATCGGCAACAGGGAAAGAAATAGACTCGGTAGTGGTTTGTTCGCTTTTTCTTCTATATAGCGTTGATGAATTGTTTGTAGATCTTGAGCTTCTTCGGCTTCATCAATGGGTTGAAATTCAGGATATTTTACTGCTAACCATTTGGCATAAAATACAATGCCAATAACGCAAGGTACCGCCAGAACCATACCGGTTAACATCATGGCGCCGACATCGACACCGAAAATACCAGCAACTCCCAGTGGCCCCGGTGTTGGCGGAACAGTGTGGTGGGTAACAACCAATCCGCCGGCTAGGGCCACGCCAAGCGTTAGAAGATGACGTTTTCCCTTTTTTGCGAGAGCCTTTGCCAGTGGATAGAGAATAACAAAGGCAGAGTCGACGAAAATTGGGATACTGACGATATAACCGGTGATCGCTAATGCCCATTCTTCGCGTTTTTTACCTAACCATTTGATAAAACTGTAGGCTATCTGTTCCGCGGCGCCGGAAACTTCCAGCACCCGTCCCATCATGACCCCCAGACCGATAACAATCCCGATACTGCCCAGTGTGGAGCCAAAACCTTTAGTCATAACATCAATGGTATTTGCTGCGGTTAAGCCACCCGTGAGCCCGGCAATCGCCGCTGCGATGAGCATTGCTAATAAAGCATGAACACGGGTACGTAGTACCAGAAAGATCAACGTAAATACGGCAATACCCAGACCAATGACCGGAATGTAGCGTTCCATAATTAGCCTCCAGCTTGGGACAGGTTATTGGAGATAAAAGCACGGATTGCATCACTGAAAGTATTATCAACATGAAAACCCAGTGATAAGCCACGGTTGATATCGAAGTGACCCGGCCAACTGGCAACAATACGGTTAATGTTTTCGTCTGGTTCAAAGCGGATGAGATCCACCGCTTTCTGCCCGGCAATCTCGGCCAGTGCATCAATCATGTTCTGAACTGTGACGCTAATACCCGGTAAATTAACGGTGCGGGAAAGACCAAATTTTTCTGCCGGAATTTGAGCTGCATGTATAAAGTTGCGGATCACGGTTTCAGGGCTGGAAAGCCATAAAGTAAGATCGCGGGAAACTGGGCAGATACTGCTTTCTCCGTGCAGAGGTTCACGGATAATGCCACTGGCAAAAGAGGAGGCTGCTTTGTTTGGTTTACCTGGGCGGATACTGATTGTCGGTAGACGAAGTACCCGGCCATCAACATATCCTTTGCGGGAATAGTCGTTAATTATCAATTCACACATGGCTTTCTGTGCGCCATAGGATGATTGAGGATTAACCGCACACTGATCCGTAATGGTTGATGGTAATTCTCCACCAAATACGGCTAGGGAACTGGTGAAGATAAATTTCAATTTTGGATTTTTAGCCCGTGCAACGTTTAATAAGTTGCGAGTAACATCAAAGTTAACTTGCAAGCCGAGATCAAAATCGCTTTCAGCGTGACTACTGACAATGGCGGCGAGATGGAATAACACCGCACTGTTTTCATCGATCAGCTTTTCCGCAGCTCCTGATTGAGTTAAATCCAGCGCCAGACACTGAACGCGGGGATCATTAACGGGTGAAACAGGACATTGAATATCGGTCAATATGAGTTGGTCGAAATTTAATGTTTGATTGTTGTTTAGTAAAGCGCTGGCTAGTTGCTGACCCAGAAAACCTGCGCCACCAGTGATTATCACTTTCATTGTAACTCTCCTTGTTTAATAGCTTTGGGCTATTTGCTTATAGGGTATAGTAGGGTTCTTATCCTTTATACGCTGACGGTATGTAATATCAGATTATGTTCTCGTAATTGTTGCTGCACTTTCGGCGGAAGCTGGCTATCACAGACAATATCATCCAAACTCGAAAGCGGGCAGACCCGAAACATGCCGTATTTGCCATATTTACTGCTATCAGACACCAAAACACGTCGGCGGGCGATTTCCAATACTGCTTGTTTGACTAAAACTTTTTCTTCATGCGGCGTGGAGACACCATGCTCCAGATCCCATGAGCTGGTGCTAATAAAGGCAATATCCACATTTAAGTTGCGAAGCAACATAGCGGCGATAGGGCCAACACAGGAATGATTTCTCTTATCTACCTGCCCCCCGGTATGGAACAGATTTAATTGGGGTTTGTTCATCAGATATTGGGTAATGGAAAAATCGTTCGTGATGATAGTGAGGTTAAAACGCTCAGCTAGGACTCTGGCAATTTCAAACGTGGTGGTGCCAGCATCAAGATAGACCACTTGTCCATCTTCAACCATAGATACGGCGTATTGACCAATTTCCCGCTTATGACGATGATTAAGCTGGGCTTTTTCATTCCAAGGCAATTCCTGACGTAAAACATCACTAAGTTGCACACCGCCACTGACACTAACGACTTTTCCTTCTTCCTCCAGAGTGCGGATATCCCGCCGTACTGTCATATGTGAGACGTTCATCAGTTTAACCAGTGCGCTGATAGAAATTGTCTGATATTCATGTACATAGCGATAAATAAAGTCTCTACGCTCTGATGGAAGCATATCTTCTCCTGATTATTTCTGTGCTTTGGTCAACCAATCCAGACCATCTTCGGTGTAACCAGCGGGGTGATATTCACAGCCCAACCACCCTTGATAGCCCATTTCATCCAGTTTGTTAAATAGCCACGGATAGTTCACTTCGCCGCTATCGGGTTCGTGGCGTTCAGGCACGGAGGCAATCTGGATGTGACTGAATTTTCCCCATAGACGCTCGATGGTGCGTAGCAAATCTCCTTCCATGATCTGGCAGTGATAAAGATCCAACTGGATAAAAACATTTTGACGGTCAATTTCTTTGAGTAATGTTTCAGCCTGATGTTGAGTTGTTAAAAAGTAACCCGGCATATCACGAGTATTAATTGGTTCAATTAATACGTTGATGTTATGTTCTGCCATGACATCAGCGGCATATCGAATGTTTTTGATATAACACTCACGTTGTTGTTCTGGTGTGAATTGTTCATGCAATTTCCCGGCCATAGCATGAACTTGCTTGCAATTCAGAGCCAGTGCATATTTCAGAGCTATTTGTGTACCTTCAACAAATTCTTTTTCACGGCCAGGCATAGAGGCTATTCCTCTTTCTCCTGCCGCCCAGTTTCCGGCGGGCATGTTGAATAGAGCTTGTGTTAATTGATGCTGTTTTAATAGGGCAGCAAGCTCTTCCGCTGCGACTTCATAAGGAAACAGATATTCAATGCCTTTAAATCCAGCTTTGGCTGCACGGGCAAACCGTTCTGTGAAAGGTACATCATTGAACATCATGCTCAAGTTTGCCGCGAATTTAGCCATGACGAATTCCTTGTTTGTTCACTCAGTTTTTGGGTAACGAGTTTCAAGTTCTTGTACTTGCTCTTTATTTAATGTCGTGAAGCCGTGTGGCAATAAGGTTAAATAGAGCCGTGCGGTATCTTCCAATTCCTCTGCGTTGAAAAAAGCTTGCCGTAAAGTTTTGCCGCCGACAACAGGTCCGTGGTTTGAGAGGAGGATTGCGTTGTGTTTTGCGGCCAGCTTCGCAATTTCTTCACCGATTCTTTCATCTCCTGGTGGCAGATATTTGACCAGAGGCAGTTTTCCGACCCGCATTACATAGTAGGGCGTAATGGGTGGTAGACAGTTACTTTTGTCCAGATTGGGTAGGCAGGAAAGAGCGGTTAACCAAGGGGAATGTAGATGGACCACCGCATGGCATTCGGGACGGTTGCGGTACATTGCCAAATGCATGGAAACTTCTTTTGTGGGTTTGTCACCGGATAGCCAATCACCTTCTGCATCTAGCTTACTCAGGCGATCAGCTTGCAAGTCACCAAAACTGGAGTTGGTCGGCGTGATGATAATCGTGCCATCTTCCAGTTTGGCGCTGATGTTACCTGCACCGCCACTGCTATAACCCCGGTAGAACATTGAACGAGCCCATTCGACTAACTCTGACCTTAGTGCTTGCTCACTCATGAAACATCTCCTGTACATGCAGGAAGAAATCGATATTGCCGAAGTTACCTGATTTCAATGCCAGCCAATAATTGTGTTGTCGATCGTGTACCCAAGGTACGCCAGGCGCAATAGGTGCGCCGATACTGAGTTGTTGAATGTCCAGACTTTGTACTATTTTACCGGCAGTTTCGCCGCCTGCGATAATAAAGGTATTGAATCCTAGCTGACACAGGTTTTTTACAACGCGGGCGAAGGTGTTTTCTATTGCTTCACTGGCAATAGCCGCACCATATTGCTGTTGGGTTTTCTGTAATGTTTCTGGGGATTGAGTGGCGTATAGCATGGGAGCCAGATGGTTTTCTGATTGCAGAATAACCCACGCAACCAGTTTTTCGGCATATTGTGGATCATTGATACATGAATCAATATTCAAGGATTGAGCAGGGGCCAGTTTCTGGTACAGGGCAACTTGTTTGTTGGTCATGACAGAACAACTGCCAGATAGGATCACAGTGCGTCTATTCTCGGCGGGTGGTGTTGCTCCTTCTGGTTGGCATGGCATCAATGGCTTACCAGTGTCTATGCTGGCAAGAGCAGCGCCAAGACCGGAACCACCAGTGATTAATTTCAGTTCTGATGCCGCTCTGGCAATAGGCAGTAGATCATTCATGGAGAGGGTGTCTGTTATTGCGTAGCGTATGTTTTGTTGTTGTAAATGATTTAGTCTCACGCGGATTGCTTGTTCTCCCTGGTGTACACATGCCAGATCCACCAAACCTGCTTTCCCTTGAGCTTGTTGTTCCATTAAGCGTAGCAGATTGGCATCTGCCATTGGTGTCACGGGATGGTGCTGCATACCGCTTTCATTAAGTAGTTGACCGTTGACAAATAGATGCCCATGTACAACTGTTCGCCCGTTAACGGGAAGGGCAGGGGAGATTAGCGTGATGTCTGTTTGTAGTTCATCCATCAGGGCATCAGTGACCGGCCCAATATTGCCTTTGCTGGTAGAGTCAAAAGTTGAGCAGTATTTGAAGAATATTTGTTGACAACCTGTTTTATGACGTAACCAGCGGCAGGATTTCACCGCGTTATTCACGGCTTCGACTATCGGGCAGGAACGGCTTTTCAGGCTGATAACGATAGCATCAATATCCTGTGGAATGGCGGTATTTTCATCAGGTGTATCCAATAGCTGGACAACTCGCCAACCACTTTGTGCCATAAAACCGGCTATATCGGTTGCGCCGGTAAAGTCATCAGCGATAACGCCCAATTTAATGGTCATTATTTTTTCTCCGGCAAAGTGATACCTTTAAATGTTTTGATAATCGCGCTGTCATCCCATTGGCCAAAACCTTCATTACTGGCAGCAAGGAACATTTGATGTGCAGTGGCTGATAATGGTAATGGGAATTTCAGATCCTTACCTGTTTCTAATGCTAATCCCAGATCTTTGACAAAAATGTCTACGGAAGATTTGGCGGTGTAATCCCCTGCCAGAATGTGGGGAACGCGGTTTTCAAACATCCAAGAGTTACCAGCCGCGTGGGTTACAATGTCGTACATCAGCTCCAGGGAAATGCCAGCTTTGGCTGCCAATGCCATACTTTCAGCCGCGGCAGCAATATGTATACCGGCAAGTAATTGATGGATTGTTTTGACGGTAGAGCCTTGACCAATTTCATTTCCAACATGGTAGAGACGTTCGGTGGTGGCATCAAATACGGGTTTTAGTTGTTCAAATAATGCGGGTTCACCGGAGGCCATAACGGTGAGTTGGCCTTGTTCAGCTTTTAGTGCGCCACCTGAAATAGGTGCGTCCAGCATGTTTAGATTGTATTGGCTAAGACGATGGGCAAAATCTTTAGCCTGTTCTGCGGCAACGGTACTGTGAAGCACAATGATCGTACCGGCTCTTAACTGGTTGACTAACGGTGTTTCGCCTTCAAACAGTATGCTTTCTATTTGAGCACCATTGACGACAACAAGTAAGATAGCATCCAGCTCTGATGCCCAATTTGCAGCGTTGTTTGTCGCCGTTTTAGCGCCTGCTTGTAGTAGTTGGTCACAGGCTTTTTGGTTTAAATCAAATCCATATGTGGGAATACCCGCGCGTATTAACGCACGGGCAATTCCCATGCCCATAGCCCCCAATCCTATAATTCCTATTTTTTGTATTGATTGGTTCATGATGGTTCCCTGGTGTTGTTGTTATAATTTGTTATTCTTTTATAATTATTTCACACATCATTTCACAAATATACGATGGTTATCACATTCGAAAGCTCGCTGCTTGAAGGTGATTTTTGTTTTAATTGATTGATTTATATGGTTTATTGTTGATTGTTGCAAAATGTTAAGCTTCACATAAAGATGTGATAAGAAATATCATTGTGGGTACATTAAGGGTTGGGTAAATGCTTTTCACTGAATTCTTTTAAAGATGTTAATTAGTCTCTGGAGCTGTTTAAGGATAGATAATTTAGGGGGATGTATAGGTAGGCTGCTTTTGGAGGAATTAAGGGGTATTGGATGTTAACTTAGGAACTTAGGTTTGTTTGCAAGGCCTGAAGGATATTTATGGTGGTGGGGGAAGGATGACTCGTCACTGCGTTCCTCGCCCTGCGGGCCAACGCGCCGCAAGCGTCGCATTGTTGTTTCGCTACGCTCAACTCGAACCTTAGCGAAGGTTCTCACCTTCCCCAAATGAGGAGTATGTTCTTATTGGGTTTGTTTTTGTAAGGCCTGAAGAATATTTATGGTGGTGGGGGAAGGATGACTCGTCACTGCGTTCCTCGCCCTGCGGGCCAACGCGCCGCAAGCGTCGCATTGTTGTTTCGCTACGCTCAACTCGAACCTTAGCGAAGGTTCTCACCTTCCCCCAAATGAGGAGTATGTTCTTATTGGGTTTGTTTTTGTAAGGCCTGAAGAATATTTATGGTGGTGGGGGAAGGATGACTCGTCACTGCGTTCCTCGCCCTGCGGGCCAACGCGCCGCAAGCGTCGCATTGTTGTTTCGCTACGCTCAACTCGAACCTTAGCGAAGGTTCTCACCTTCCCCCGAATGAGGAGTATGTTCTTATTGGGTTTGTTTTTGTAAGGCCTGAAGAATATTTATGGTGGTGGGGGAAGGATTCGAACCTTCGAAGTCTGTGACGGCAGATTTACAGTCTGCTCCCTTTGGCCGCTCGGGAACCCCACCAGATTTTGAGAAGTATCGCTGTTGCTTACAGCGGACGGAATCATATCAGATGAACCGCTGCTGTAAAGTAGATATTTAAAAATAAGTGACTATATGTTGATTTTCCACCCTTATTGATCTTGTTGTGAGCAAATAAGCGGTCTGTTTGTTGGTGGAGGGGGAAGGATGACTCGTCACTGCGTTCCTCGCCCTGCGGGCCAATGCGTCGCAAGCGCCGCATTGTTGTTTCGCTGTCCCAATTAATTCAGCTTTAAAGAATTACAGTACGGTTGCCGTAAACAAAAACCCGCTGAGCAAGAACCCAATATAAAGCATGACTCAGAACATTTTTTTCAACATCCCGGCCCGCTCTCATCATATCTTCAGCAGTGTATGTATGGTCTATGTTAATGACCTTCTGAGTAATAATTGGGCCTTCATCTAAGTTATTATTTACATAATGCGCTGTTGCTCCGATGATTTTTACCCCTCTCTCATAAGCTTGATGATAAGGACGCGCCCCGATAAATGCAGGTAAAAAGGAGTGGTGAATGTTAATAATCTGATTTGGATAATGCTGGACAAATTCTGGTGTCAGTACTCGCATGTATTTAGCTAATACCACGTAGTCAGGTTTGTATTGGTTAATTTGTGCAATCAGTTTTTCATCGTGTTGTTCACGGGTTAAACCCTCGTGACTGATTAAATGGAAAGGAATGCCAAATTGTTCAACCAATGATTGTAATGTTGCGTGGTTGCCGATAACCGCCGCAATTTCAACATCAAGCCCGTCATAAGCGCTTTTCATGAGCAAATCCCCAAGACAATGCGCTTCTTTTGTCACCATAATGACAATACGTCGACGCCCCGAACTATTTAATTCCCGTTGAGAGCCCACCGGCAGTGCATCATCTAAATCAGCAAGAAATGTCTCATCATTGAAAATTCCTTCAAGCTCAGTACGCATAAAAAAGCGGCCAGTACGATGATCGACGAATTCATTATTCTGAACTATATTCAGTTGGTGTTTGTAGCAAATATTAGTAATTTTGGCGATCAGTCCTTTGGCATCAGGGCAAATAGTGCGTAAAATTTTCTTTTGTATATGTTGGTGCTGCATGAATGGGATTATCCTTAAATATTTTGCGTTTTCTGTTTATGGGTCTTAACCACAACATTTTTTGTATTTTTTACCCGAACCACATGGGCAGGGGCTATTACGGCCAGTTTGAGGTTTTACGCCATCAATAGGTTTTACACCATCAATATAGTACCAACGCTGGTCTATACGAAGAAAACGTGAACGCTCATGAATAAGTTGCTTATCTTGGGATTTCTGATCAAGAAAGCAAGCTGAAAATTCAACATAGGCTTCGTTATCATTTTCGCCTTTTTCAGTTGTAATGACATGTAGTCCGAGCCACTGGGTAACAATAAAACTTTGTTCTATATCTAAACGCCACTTTTCAGCCTGGCAGTCAGGATGCCAACTGGTAATTAGATAATCGGCGTTGTGCTTTACATAGGCACTGTATCGGGAACGCATCAGTGATTCGGCAGTTTGGGCAAATTTTATGTTTTGGAGATAAGGGGAACAGCAATCCGCAAAATCTATTCCACTACCACAAGGACATAGCTCTGTCAAAATAACTCCAATTGTAAAGGGTGAAATACCATTTTTATGGGTTTTCTATTGCAAAGAAACGTAAGAGAACAAATGATAGTCACTTAATTGAACTAATATGAGTGATAGTACCTAAGAAAAGGTGAAGGTCGCAATATTAAGGTAAGGGAGCGTATTTATGGAAAAGGCATTGGCAGGCAAAAAAATTCTGATTGTGGAGGATGAACCTGTTTTTTGTTCTTTGCTGGCAGGGTATTTGCGAACGTTGGGCGCTAAGGTATTAGTCGCATCTAATGGCGCTGTTGCACTACAGGTGCTAGGACGCGAAGCTCATGTTGAACTTATTTTATGTGATTTAGATATGCCGGTCATGAATGGCATTGAATTTATTGCGAAATTGACGAATGAGGGTATTAGCATTCCAGTTATTATTATTTCAGCAACTAACAAGATGGCCGAAATTGATGAAGTGCTTCGTTTGGGTGCAAAAGATGTTTTATTAAAACCAGTTTCAGATCTTAATGAGATAAAAAAATCGGTGTTGGCCTATTTACATCCTACGGTCTTTATGTCTGGTGCGATTGAACAGAATAACTTGAATAAAGATTGGTTAACCCTAAAGCATAATTCAGATGAAGCATTAAATATGCTTAAGCAGTTGCAACCCCCAGTTTCTCAAGTGATTGCCCACTGTAAAGTCAATTACCGAAAATTAAATATGATTGATAATCCAGGATTAATTCTCGATATGGCGGCGTTATCTGACAATGAATTAGCTTTTTATTGTCTAGATATTAGCCGTTCAAAAGAGTATGGTGTGATTTCAGCATTATTACTTAGAGTCATATTTAATAGTTTGTTACAAGAGCATATCATCCACCATTCCCGACGTTTACCCAATATGGAAGGCATTCTAAATAGAATTAATAAGTTACTGGAAGGTGCAGGGTTACAAGGGCAATTTCCATTGCTGCTTGGATATTATCATACAATCAATAAAACGGTTCTGCTCACTTCTGCGGGGTTACATGCCAGTATTAAGTCGGGTAATCGCCAAATCCAATTAGACAGTGGTGTTCCTCTTGGGACATTGAGAACGATTTGTTCGAACCAAGTTTGTTCTCATAGTGCTGAATGGCAATGTCGGATTTGGAATACAAATAGTCAAATAAATCTGATGCTTTCTTCAATGTATTTTGGGTGAATATTACCAAGGTGGAATTTTGTTTAAAATGGATTTTAAACATCAAGTCACGGTAATGTAATTAAGCAGAATGGTGATGTTTATCGAAGAGAATTAGCTGGTATACTCCGCCTATTATGCTTGGAAATCTATCTAATCAGGCTATTTTATTTGCCGCTCTTTAGTACAAAGAGCGGATTTAGCACTGCTCAGATAAAAGTGATAACTTTTTGAGTGGTCAGAAGGGTGAACGAAGCAGTGAACTTTTGTATGTATTGGTTCCTGCGTGCTGTTCGTGTGCGCGGTTTATTGACACAAAATAATCAGTAATAGTGATACCTTATTAAAGAATTGGCACTGATTTTGAGTTGAAGACGGATTTGTTTCAGCCAAAAAACATCGGGAGAAAGGTTAATGCCATCAGTAGAAAAACGATCAGTAGACAAACTATCAGTAGACAAAATAGTAAAGAAAGCCGTTATTCCAGTCGCAGGCTTGGGAACGAGGATGTTACCTGCTACGAAAGCAATTCCTAAAGAGATGTTACCTTTAGTAGATAAACCTCTTATTCAGTATGTTGTTAATGAATGTATTGCCGCTGGCATTAATGAAATTATCTTGGTGACTCATTCATCAAAAAATTCAATTGAAAATCATTTTGATACCAGTTTTGAGTTAGAAGCTATCCTTGAGAAAAGGGTGAAGCGTCAGTTATTGGACGAAGTTCAATCTATTTGCCCAAGTCATGTCACTATTATGCAAACTCGTCAGGGAATTGCTAAAGGATTAGGACATGCGGTGTTATGTGCCAAGCCTTTAATCGGTGATGAACCTTTTGCTGTGATACTGCCTGATGTTATTCTTGATGAATACAGTACAGATCTGACCAGATATAATCTGAGCGAGATGTTGGTTCGTTATAATGAAACGGGAGCCAGCCAGATATTAGTAGAACCTGTACCTCATGAAGATGTTTCCAGTTATGGTATTGTCGATTGCCAGGGAGAAAATCTGCAACCCGGCGACAGCAAGCTAATTAAGCGCGTAGTTGAAAAACCTCAACCTAAAGAAGCGCCGTCAAATCTTTCCATTGTTGGCCGTTATGTGTTGTCCGAGAAAATTTGGTCATTATTAGCAAAAACAGCGCCAGGTGCCGGTGATGAAATTCAACTCACTGATGCAATTGCCATGTTAATAGAAAGGGAGCCTGTGGAAGCCTATCATTTGCAGGGTGTAAGCCATGATTGCGGTAATAAGCTTGGTTATATGCAGGCGTTTGTCCAATATGGTATGAAACATCATGCTTTAGGCAAAGAGTTTACTGACTGGTTAGTGGCTTTGCAGGATCAAGCTAAAGAATAATCTTGTGGAAATTTTTAGGTATCATATGAAAGTTACAGTATTTGGTATTGGCTATGTTGGCCTGGTTCAGGCTACGGTTTTAGCTGAAGTAGGGCATGATGTCCTTTGCATTGATGTAGATGAAAATAAAGTTGAGAACCTGAAAAATGGTCAAGTCCCCATTTTTGAGCCTGGTTTAGCGCCACTGGTTAAGAAGAATTATGAAGAAGGCCGTCTGAATTTCAGCACTGATGCAAAAGCCGGTGTTGCTCACGGTAAGTTACAGTTTATTGCGGTAGGTACGCCTCCCGATGAAGATGGTTCAGCGGATTTGAAGTATGTCTCCGCCGTTGCCCGTACTATTGCGGAGTACATGGATAGCTATAAAGTTATTATTGATAAATCTACGGTTCCTGTTGGTACAGCAGATAAAGTTAATGCGGTTGTCAATGAGACTCTGCGTAAACGCAATATTGATATCCCATTTGATGTGGTTTCTAACCCGGAGTTTCTCAAAGAAGGGGCCGCTGTTGCAGATTGTATGCGCCCTGAGCGGATTATTATTGGGTGTGACAACGACAGAGTCGTTGACCTGATACGTGAGTTGTATGAGCCATTTAACCGTAATCATGATCGTATGATTGTGATGGATATCCGTAGTGCAGAACTGACTAAATATGCTGCTAACTGTATGTTGGCAACGAAAATCAGTTTTATGAATGAGATATCTAATTTAGCTGAGATGCTTGGCGCTGATATTGAGCATGTTCGTCAAGGAATGGGTTCTGATTCCCGTATTGGCTATCATTTTATCTATCCGGGCTGTGGTTATGGTGGCTCATGTTTTCCGAAAGATGTGCAGGCGTTAATTCGTACCGCAGAGCAAATTGGCTATCAACCCAAGATTCTTCTTGCTGTAGAACAAGTGAATGAGCTGCAAAAGAGTAAATTACCTTCTTTTGTCAAACGCCATTTCGGGGAGGATTTATCCGGTAAGATGTTTGCGGTCTGGGGATTATCGTTCAAACCGAATACCGATGATATGCGTGAAGCATCAAGCCGTGTTTTGATGAAAGCATTATGGCAGGCCGGAGCCAAAATACAGGCTTACGATCCTGAGGCGATGCAGGAAGCTCAGCGTATTTATGGTCAGCGTGATGATTTATTATTGATGGGGACTAAAGAAGCAGCGCTTAAGGGAGCCGATGCCTTGATCATTTGTACTGAATGGCAAAGTTTTCGTGCGCCAGATTTTGATGTCATCAAAGAGTCTCTCAAAACGCCGGTTATCTTTGATGGCCGGAATCTCTATGATCCTGAACGCCTGCAATCCCGAGGTTTTATTTATTATGGGATTGGTCGTGGTGCATCCATTAATCCGGTTATCTGAGTAATACAATGAAATTCTTAGTCACAGGTGCTGCTGGTTTTATTGGCTTTCATGTGAGCCAGAGATTATTGCAAATGGGGCATGAGGTTGTGGGTATCGACAACCTTAATGACTATTATGATGTGAGTCTCAAACAAGCACGGTTAGATCTATTATTTGATAAGTCAGGTTTTAAATTTGAAAAGCTAGATTTAGCTGACAGAATAGCCATTCCCGATCTTTTTTCGCGACACCAATTTCAGCGGGTTATCCATCTGGGAGCTCAGGCGGGTGTTCGCTATTCGTTGCAAAACCCAATGGCTTACATTGATTCGAATATAATAGGGCATATCAATATCCTGGAAGGTTGCCGTTATAATAATGTTGAGCATTTATTATATTCTTCTTCTAGTTCTGTTTATGGATTAAATAGAAAGCAACCGTTTTCTACAAATGATTCGGTTGATCATCCAGTTTCACTATATGCGGCAACGAAAAAATCAGATGAATTAATGTCTCACAGTTACTCTCATCTTTATCAGTTGCCAACGACAGGCTTGCGCTTCTTTACAGTATATGGTCCGTGGGGACGTCCTGATATGGCTTTATTTAAGTTCACCAAGGCCATGTTATCAGGGCAGCCTATTGATGTTTATAACCACGGTAATATGGTTAGAGATTTTACGTATATAGATGATATCGTTGAATCAATAATCAGATTGCAAGACATCATTCCCACACCAAATGAGAGCTGGATGGTTGAAGATGGGCAAATATCTGCCAGCTCTGCCCCTTACTGTATTTATAATATTGGTAATGGTCAACCAACTAGACTAGGTGATTTTATTGAAGCAATAGAAGAATCATTAGGCATTCTGGCTAAGAAAAATTTTATGCCCATGCAAGATGGTGATGTTCTGTCGACCTGTGCTGATTCAAGTGACATTTTCCAAAAAATAGGGTTTGCCCCAAATACATCTGTGAAGCAGGGTGTGAAGCAGTTTGTAGAGTGGTATTTGAGTTTCTATCATAAGTCTAAATAAGATAAGGAGCCATTGGCTCCTTATCTATTGAATCAACGACAGTGACCAGAGAGAAGTAAATAGTTGTGTCTGTTTGATTATTAATTTATCTAGGCATTGGCTAAGTGAGTAACTAGCCTTGCTTTACCATAAAGAAATGATACAAAAAACGGGCAACTCGACTAAATTCTTCTCAAAGATACTTATCTCGCTTATACGATAGACGTTAATTCTTTTGTCAGCTAAGTTGTTTTATAATAAAAACACCCTTCTATTTTAAAAGGGTGTTTTTAATTAAATTAACTTGAAAAACAATGGATTAGAGTAAGAAACTTTCCAGTGTTCTTCCTTCTTCTTCAATTGCTTTTTTGATAACAGCAGGTGTACGTCCTTGGCCAGTCCAAGTTTTAGTTTCACCATTTGTATCAACATATTGGTATTTAGCTGGACGTGCGGGACGTTTTGCTTTACCAGCAGATTTGCCGGAGCTCATTGTCTGAAGCAATTCGCTTGGATCAATTCCTTGGTCAAGAATCATTTTACGAACTTCTTCCAATTTACGTGTACGTTCCTCTAATTCAGCTTGTACCTGACTTTCTTCTTCACGACGTTCTTCAACAACGACGGTCAGTTTTTCAAGTATTTCATCTAAGAACTCAAGTTGGCATTCTCTTGCTTGGGCTCGTAAAGTACGGATGTTATTTAGGGTTTTTAAATCGCTCATTGTCCTGGTCTCAAATTATTAATGATGATGGCGGATGTGGATATAATAATAGAATGCTATTTTATTTTCTGCAATAGTCAATTTCTCATATTCCGATAAAATGGCTCTTTTTTTTAAACGTAATTTCTTTACAAAAGTTATATAGCGCTTTTTATACAGCTATTTCGATTGTCATTCCCCAATAACATGTTCAGGGTACCTTTAACAAAGAGGGGACATGATAATCTCTCTAATTTATAAACCAGGTATATACTAAATCGGTAAGTAATTTTAACTGTTTCTTATCATACCTGATAAAGCAGGATAATACTAAGTTAAAAAAAACTTATGACTAATCCATGAGTTATCGTTGATTTACTGTTACCGTTTTCTGGAAGTAAATCACGCACATTATTAATTTGCATACGATATGCAACAAATCAGACTGGCTTTCATTTTTTAATTTAAACATGAACATTTGTCATTCAAATGCGCTTTATTACTCGGCTGGTGTGATGGTGGTCATGAATCATTAAGACATCACTAAGCTAAATATTTCGGTATATCAACCAGTGCAGCTTACTGAGATGGATAATCACAACTCAAGTTTATGGTAAACTCATCTGACTATATGGCTTTATAAATTTTGTTAAGGGGCAGGGTTGATGGCTCAACTTTATTTTTATTACTCCGCAATGAATGCTGGAAAATCGACATCCTTGTTGCAATCCTCTTATAACTATAATGAAAGAGGGATGAAAACGCTGGTTTTTACCGCGGAAATTGACACCCGGTTTGAAAATGGAAAAGTCAATTCTCGGATTGGATTATCTTCTGATGCACTTCTATTTAGTCAACAGACAGATATTGGTGAGTTGATCAGAAATGAAAATAAGCAGGCAAAAGTGCATTGTGTGCTTATTGATGAGTGCCATTTTCTCACGAAAGCACAGATTGAACAGATATGTAAGGTGACCGACTACGATGATATTCCGGTTCTTTGTTATGGGCTGAGAACTGATTTCAGAGGCGAGCTTTTCAGTGGTAGCCAGTATCTTCTGGCGTGGGCTGATAAGTTAGTTGAATTAAAAACTATTTGCTATTGTGGACGCAAAGCGAACCGTGTATTACGTTTTGATAGCGAAGGTGCGGTCATTTATGATGGTGAACAAGTTGATATCGGTGGCAATGAAAAATATGTGTCTGTTTGCCGTAAGCACTATATGGATGCTATTAGTGAGGCGAGGAAAAACAGAAAAGACAGCATGTAATGGATAGACTTTCTGTGAAGCGGTCGGATGCTCTGTTTGAGAGTTTGTATTAAGAATAGAGCAGCGGTAAGTTAAAGGGTGCTGATATCAGCACCCTTAAGTGGTATTTAATCAGTTAATAAATTTGTTCTTATTGGCTTTTTTCTGTTGCAACGGTTTCTGTAAATTCTCGTCCATAGTATGAATCCAACAGCAATTGTTTTAGCTCAGAAATCAGCGGGTAGCGCGGATTAGCACCGGTACATTGGTCGTCGAAGGCATCTTCAGATAACTTATCAATTTTTGCCAAGAAGTCAGCTTCTTGAATGCCTGCTTCACGGATAGATGTCGGGATACCTAGCTCAGACTTGAGCTCTTTCAGCCAGGCTAACAGTTTTTCAATTTTTGTGACAGTATGGTCACCAGTAGCAGATAAACCGAGATGATCGGCAATTTCAGCGTAACGACGGCGGGCCTGTGGGCGATCATATTGACTGAATGCAGTCTGTTTGGTTGGGTTATCATTAGCGTTATAACGAATAACATTACAAATCAGCAATGCGTTAGCCAGGCCATGCGGGATATGGAACTCAGAACCCAGTTTATGCGCCATAGAGTGGCATACCCCCAAGAAAGCATTAGCAAATGCAATCCCTGCAATAGTTGCTGCATTATGAACCCGTTCACGGGCAACTGGGTTAGTGGCCCCTTCATGATAGCTGGTTGGGAGGAACTCTTTCAGTAGTTTTAGCGCTTGCAGTGCTTGTCCGTCAGAGTATTCGTTTGCTAAGACTGATACATAAGCTTCCAAAGCGTGAGTGATGGCATCTAACCCACCAAAAGCACAGAGTGATTTCGGCATATCCATGACTAGATTGGCATCAACGATAGCTATATTAGGAGTCAATTCATAATCAGCCAGTGGATATTTCTGACCGGTTGCATCATCAGTGACAACTGCAAATGGTGTCACTTCAGAACCGGTGCCGGAAGTTGTGGTAATGGCGACCATTTTCGCTTTAACCCCCATTTTGGGGAATCTATAGATGCGTTTACGGATATCCATAAACCGTAGAGCTAGCTCTTCGAAATGAGTTTCAGGGTGTTCATACATCACCCACATAATTTTGGCCGCATCCATTGGGGACCCTCCCCCCAGGGCAATAATGATGTCCGGTTTGAATGAGTGCATTTGTTCCGCACCCTTACGAACAGTGCTTAGGGTAGGGTCTGCTTCAACTTCAAAGAAAACTTCTGTTTCTATCCCATGGGATTTCAGCACATCAGTGACTTGATCAGCATAACCATGATTAAATAAGAAACGGTCTGTTACGATAAAAGCGCGTTTTGCACCGTCGGTTGCAATTTCTTCTAATGCCACAGGCAGGGAGCCGCGACGGAAGTAAATTGATTTCGGAAGTTTATGCCACAGCATATTTTCTGCTCTTTTCGCCACGGTTTTGGTATTGATGAGATGTTTGGGTCCGACATTTTCAGAGATGGAATTTCCTCCCCAAGAGCCGCAACCTAGTGTCAGAGAGGGAGCAAGCTTGAAGTTGTAGAGATCACCGATACCGCCCTGAGAAGCAGGAGTATTCACGAGAATACGAGCTGTTTTCATTTTATCGCCGAAATACTTGATTCGTGCCGCCTGATTGTCCTGATCGGTATACAAGCAGGAAGTGTGACCAATTCCGCCCATTTCAACCAATTTTTCTGCCTTTTCTACGGCATCTTCAAAGCTATTACCACGATACATAGCGAGCAGTGGAGACAATTTTTCGTGAGCAAAGGGTTCTACTTTATCAGTCAAACTCACTTCTCCAATCAAGATCTTGGTCCTTTCAGGAACATTAATGCCTGCCATTTCGGCAATTTTTGTTGCAGATTGACCAACAATTTCCGCATTTAGACTCCCGTTTTTCAGAATGATATCTTGAACAGCTTTCAGTTCCTTGCCTTGTAACAGATAACCGCCATGAGTAAAGAAACGTTTACGCACCTGATCATACACTGCATCCACCACGATAACGGATTGCTCTGAAGCGCAGATGACACCGTTGTCAAAGGTTTTAGACATCAGAATAGATGCAACAGCACGTTTAATATCAGCTGATTCATCAATGACAACCGGGGTGTTACCGGCACCTACGCCGATTGCGGGCTTACCAGAGCTGTACGCCGCTTTTACCATACCTGGGCCACCGGTCGCCAGGATTAGATTGATGTCTTGGTGGTGCATCAATGCAGTGGAAAGTTCAACGGAGGGTTCATCAATCCAGCCAATAATATCTTTTGGCGCACCAGCGGCAACCGCAGCGGATAGAACCAATTCTGCTGCTTTAGTTGTTGCTTTTTTGGCGCGTGGGTGGGGTGAGAGAATAATACCGTTACGGGTTTTTAGGCTGATGAGGGCCTTAAAAATAGCGGTAGATGTTGGGTTGGTGGTTGGCACGATACCGCAGATTAAGCCAATAGGTTCGGCGATAGTGATGGTGCCGAATGTTTTATCCTCAGACAAAATGCCGCAGGTTTTATCATCTTTATAAGCGTTATAGATATATTCGGAAGCAAAGTGGTTTTTGATTACTTTGTCTTCGACAATGCCCATACCGGATTCTGCTACGGCTAATTTTGCTAAAGGGATACGTGCATCTGCCGCTGCAAGGGCCGCTGCGCGGAAGATTTTGTCAACTTGCTCCTGAGAAAAGTTAGCAAATTCACGTTGTGCTTTTTTTACCCTGGCAACGAGTTCGTTCAGTTCAGTAACATGAGTTACAGTCATAAAGAAGTACTCCTGAAAAATATTAAAAATCTTTTAATATCAATGAATAAGTATTTTTTAGACTATTTAACTTGGTGATTTTTTGGTAACTACAGGTTACCATTTGGTATTAAATATATATTGATCTTAATCACATAAATCCCCAAGCTGATTCCTTTCAGCTTGGGTCAGTGATAGTTATTATTGATTGGGTTGTAAATAGCGTTAAGAAGTTGAATTTTTAATCTAATAAAAATATCGGGTTAACAACTTGTTATATAAGATATTTTAAATTAAAAAATGCGTTGTGGTCGATGGAAAAGAGAACTTCGCCAGTATAAGGTGAAGAAAAAATTAAGTTTTCTATGGTTTTTGGGAGAGCAATCATGAGAATGTTTTTAACAACACAGCGTAACTCAATAGAGGTTCTTTGTGGGTGACTTACTGCTGGATCTGCCTGGTTACATTAAGTTTTTTGTTGGGCTGTTTGCACTGGTCAATCCTGTTGGTATTTTGCCGGTTTTTATCAGTATGACTCACTACCAAGCCCAATCGGCTCGTAATAGAACTAACTTTATTGCCAATATTTCTGTTGCCATCATTTTATGGACAGCTTTGCTGTTAGGTGACTCGATACTGCGTATGTTCGGCATTTCCATTGACTCTTTTCGTATTGCTGGTGGGATTTTGGTTGTGACCATCGCGATGTCGATGATTAACGGTAAACTTGGAGAGGACAAACAGAATAAGCAGGAAAAATCAGAAACAGCTGTTAGAGAAAGTGTTGGTGTTGTGCCGCTGGCATTGCCGTTAATGGCAGGTCCCGGTGCAATCAGTTCTTGTATTGTCTGGAGTTCTCGTTATCAGGGATGGCAGAATTTTATTGGTTTGATGATTACCAGCGCGTTGTTTGCGCTTTGCTGCTGGTTATTATTTCGATCTGCACCTTTAGTCGTCAAATATCTTGGGCAAACAGGCATTAACGTTATCACCCGAATTATGGGACTGCTATTGATGTCTTTGGGAATTGAACTGATTGTGACAGGGATCAGAGCGCTATTCCCAGGGTTGCTTTGATATGATTTACGATAAAAGGTGTTAGCTTTCATTCTAGTGAAATTACAAATTATAATATTCTTATCATTTTTATTATAAAGCCTATTTCATAGGCTTTTCTCCTTTCTTTTACCGGTACTTCCTGAATTTTATACAAATAACCCAATATTTTTCTAAATTATTCTTTCCTGTTAGTTCGATGTGTAACTGGTTGCTTCCACCACAGTTTTGTGATGAATGTAGGTTTTTAATTTGCATTGATTGCAATTTGTTAAAATTATGTTTATTTTCATCTTTGGTCTAGCTTTGTTTACTATTTTAGTTAAGTTTTAAGTTAATAATGCTATACATATCAATTTGTTATAATGAATTTTGGGATGTTTTATCAATTAATGTAATAAGTCGTACTAAGTTGCTTGTAAGGATGATTTTTACAATATGAGAGCGATATTTTAACAATAGATATGATAAGTTGCCTTTAATATTTAATCCGTTACTTTGGGCTAAATAATGTGAAGATACCGGCCTTGATGGGATATGTTGAATGAACAGATCCATCAAACTGGAGGTAAAAAATGAAGATCAAACAATTAAAATTACATAAGTTTATTTCCTGTATATTTTTATTATCAGCGTTTCTTGTTACCGCCGTGTCTGCCGTTGAACTTCCAGATGGTGTGAAACTTGCGGATAAACAACAAATTATTATTAATAATGGCACCGAAGTTGCCTCGCTTGATCCACATAAAGTTGAAGGAGTACCAGAAAGCAACATTATTCTTAATCTCCTGGAAGGGTTAGTGAGGACGGGTTCTGAGGGAGAAATTGTGCCAGGCGTTGCGACCCATTGGGAAAATCAGGATTCCCAAGTATGGACGTTTTATCTGCGTGATAATGCTAAATGGAGTGATGGAACGCCTGTCACTGCCCACGATTTTGTCTATAGCTGGCAACGGTTAGCTGACCCAAAAGTGGGTTCACCTTATGCTAGCTATCTTCAATATGCTTATGTTGAAAATATTAGTGATGTTCTGAGAGGTAAAAAATCTCCTGATCAGTTGGGCGTAAAGGCGTTGGATGATCATCGTTTACAGGTGACTCTGACGCATCCTGTGCCTTATTTCGTCAGTATGCTCAGCCATACGGCAATGAAACCGGTGAAAAAGGATGTGGTTGAAAAATGGGGCAATAAATGGACACTGCCAGAAAATTATGTCGGTAATGGGGCGTATTCGTTGAAAGAGTGGGTGGTCAATGAGCGGATAGTGCTCGAACGCAACCCTAGATATTGGAATAATGCAAAAACAGTTATTGATCAAGCGACTCTCTTACCTCTTCAATCTGAAACCAGTGATATTAACCGCTATCGGAGTGGAGAGATAAATATCACCCACAGCGTCATTCCGCCGACTCTGTATCAGAAAATGAAAAAAGATATCCCCGATCAGGTTCGCGTCAGCCCTTATCTCTGTACGTTTTATTACGAAATCAACAATAAAAAACCGCCGTTTACTGATGCCAGAGTCCGCGAAGCAGTCAAGCTAACTCTTGACCGGGATATTATTGCGGGGAAAATTATGGGGCAGGGGCAAATACCGGCTTATGGTTTTACGCCAACATTTATCGGGGGCGGCGATTTTGCTAAACCAGAATGGGCTAATTGGACACAGGAGCAGCGTAATAAACGCGCGAGAGAATTGTTGGCTCAGGCCGGTTTCAATCAGGCGAATCCATTGAAGTTCACATTGTTATACAACACATCTGAGCAAAATAAACAGCAGGCTATTGCCGCCGCTTCTATGTGGAAAAAGAATCTAGGAGCGGATGTGATTTTGCAGAATCAGGAATGGAAAACTTCTCTTGAAAGCCGCCATCAAGGGAATTATGAGGTGACCAGAGCGACCTGGTGTGCTGATTACAATGAACCTACCGCATTTTTAAATATGTTGTTGTCAGACAGCAGCAATAACACGACTTTTTATCAGAATAAAAATTTTGATAGCTATCTGGAACAGGCATTAATCGCTAAGGATGCTATTGAGCGTAAGAAATTATACCAACAAGCCGAGTTTCAATTGGATAAAGACTCGGTGCTGATTCCCGTTTATTACCGGGTAAGTGTACGGCTTGTTAGCCCATCAGTGGGAGGGTTTTCAGGGAAAGACCCATTGGATTATATGGATATTAAGCGACTGTATATGATAAAAAATTAGACAATAGCTTTATTCAAAAGAGTTACTGAGACCCTGCAAACAAAATCGTTCCTTTTGTATGCAGGTGGTAATTCACCCCTTATTTCTGGGCCGTCGGCTGATAACAAATCTGACGGTATAAAATTGGAGTAGAAAAAGATGATAAACACAACGAAAAAGAAACTACTTACTGTCAGCATCAGCGCTGCACTGAGTATGATAATCGCAAGTCAGGTCTTTGCTGCAAAAGTGCCTGAAGGTGTTCAATTAGCTGATAAACAGGTTTTAGTCCGTAATAACGGCTCTGAGCCGCAATCGTTAGATCCACATAAGATTGAAGGGGTACCAGAATCACATTTGGCACGCGATCTGTTTGAAGGTGTTGTCATCGTTGGCCCGAATGGTGAAATTTTACCGGGTTCTGCGACCAGTTGGGAGAATAAAGACTTCACCGTCTGGACATTCCATATGCGTAAAGAGGCTAAGTGGTCTAATGGTGATCCTGTCACAGCGCATGATTTTGTTTACAGTTGGCAACGTTTAGCTGATCCCAATACTGCTTCTCCCTATGAAAGTTATCTCCAGTATGCCCATTTCACCAATATTGATGACATCATTAGTGGTAAAAAGAAACCAGATACTTTGGGAGTAAAGGCGTTGGATGACTATACATTGCAGCTTACATTGAGCGAAGCGGTTCCTTATCTGCCAAAACTTTTAGCTCACTCTTCAATGGCTCCGGTGCATAAAGCTACGGTAGAAAAATATGGCGAAAAATGGACTCAGCCACAGAATTTTGTCGGTAATGGGGCCTATAAACTAAAAAATTGGATAGTCAACGAACGTATTGTGATGGAGCGTAGCCCGACATACTGGGATAACAAAAATACCGTTATTGATCAGGTTACTTTCCTACCAATTTCGTCAGAGGTCACGGATGTAAACCGCTATCGCAGTGGCGAAATTGATATGACTTATGCCAATTTACCGATTGAGCTATTCCAGAAGCTGAAAAAAGAGAGCCCGAACGAGTTGCATATTAACCCATATTTATGTACTTACTACTACGAAATTAATAACGAAAAACCCCCATTTAATGATCCCCGCGTCCGTACTGCACTGAAATTGTCTATGGATCGCGATATTGTGACCAATAAAGTCAAAGCACAGGGTGATATTCCTGCTTCCGGTTATACACCGCCGTTTACTGATGGTTTTAAAGAAACAAAACCAGTGTGGTTTACTGGTTGGAGTCAGGAACAGCGCAACCAAGAAGCTAAGAAATTACTGGCCGAAGCAGGTTATAATAAAGATAATCCATTGAAATTTAACTTGCTTTATAACACCTCTGATCTGCATAAAAAAATTGCAATCGCTGTATCTTCTGTTTGGAAGAAAAATTTAGGCGCTGATGTTCGTTTAGAAAACCAAGAGTGGAAAACTTTCCTCGATACTCGACATCAGGGTAATTATGACGTAGCCCGTGCTGGCTGGTGTGCGGATTACAACGAACCTTCTTCATTCTTGAATTCAATGCTTTCTTACAGTAGTAATAACACATCTCATTATAAGAGTGATGAGTTTGATAAGCTGATGAAAGAATCTCTGAAAGTGGCGACAGATGATGAACGTGCTGCGGTTTATCAGAAAGCAGAAGCGCAGTTAGATAAAGATTCGGCTATTGTCCCCCTTTATTACTATGTGAATACCCGGTTAGTGAAGCCCTATGTTGGTGGCTATACAGGGAAAGATCCTTTGGATAATTTACACACCAAAGATTTTTATATTATCAAACACTAATCGTTGTAAAGCAGCCCGGAAAGGGCTGCTTTAGTGTCAAATTATTTTAAGGCCAGGGTTAAGGGCCAACACATAGGAACGGGCGATGATTAAGTTTATTTTACGCCGTTGTTTAGAGGCGATCCCGACACTTTTTATTCTTATTACTATTTCGTTTTTCATGATGCGGTTGGCGCCGGGCAGCCCATTTACTGGTGAGCGGAAATTGCCACCAGAAGTGATGGCAAACATTGAAGCGAAATATCATTTGAATGACCCAATTTATAAACAATATTTTGATTACTTAATTCAACTCACTAAAGGAGATTTTGGGCCTTCTTTCAAATATAAGGACTACTCGGTTAACGATCTGGTAGCAACAGCATTTCCAGTATCGGCTAAATTAGGTGCCTCGGCATTTATCATGGCGGTTGTCTTGGGGGTCAGCGCCGGGGTTATTGCTGCACTTAACCAAAATACCAAATGGGATTATACGGTTATGGGGTTCGCCATGACGGGGGTTGTTATTCCAGGTTTTGTCGTGGCGCCGTTACTGGTGTTGGGGTTCGCTATTCATCTTAAATGGCTGCCGGGAGGAGGCTGGAATGGCGGGGCGCCTAAGTATATGATTTTGCCGATGGTAGCGCTGTCTTTGGCCTATATCGCCAGTATTTCCCGTATTACCCGGAGTTCGATGATAGAAGTGCTGCACTCTAATTTTATTCGTACTGCGCGAGCCAAAGGGTTGCCATTGCGCATTATTATTTTCCGCCATGCTTTAAAACCCGCATTGTTACCGGTTATCTCTTATATGGGACCGGCTTTTGTCGGCATCATCACCGGCTCGATGGTGATTGAAACAATCTTCGGGTTACCGGGAATAGGGCAGTTGTTTGTTAATGGGGCATTGAACCGTGACTATTCGTTAGTGTTAAGTCTGACTATTTTAGTTGGCAGTTTGACTATTCTGTTCAATGCGATTGTTGATGTGCTGTACGCTGTTATCGATCCGAAGATTCGTTATTAAGATTGGAGCATGCAATGATAGTTAATAAACAAAACAGCGAAGCTTTGGAAAATTTCTCTGAGCAATTAGAAATTGAAGGCCGTAGTTTGTGGCAGGATGCACGGCGTCGTTTTATTCACAACCGGGCAGCGATTGCCAGTTTGTGTCTGTTATCTTTGATTACCTTGTTTGTGATCCTGGCGCCGATGTTAGCTCAATTTACTTATGACGATACTGACTGGGCCATGATGTCGATGCAGCCTGATTTTGAATCGGGTCACTATTTTGGTACTGATTCTTCCGGTCGTGATTTGTTGGTGCGTGTTGCCATTGGGGGGCGCATTTCGTTGATGGTTGGGGTGGCAGCCGCTTTGGTGGCGGTAGTCGTCGGAACATTATATGGATCATTATCCGGCTATATGGGCGGAAAAATAGATTCAGTCATGATGCGTCTGCTGGAAATTTTGAATTCATTTCCATTTATGTTCTTTGTGATCCTGTTGGTGACTTTCTTCGGACAGAATATTTTTCTGATATTTGTCGCTATCGGCATGGTGTCATGGTTGGATATGGCGCGTATTGTCCGCGGTCAGACACTGAGCTTGAAACGTAAGGAGTTTATTGAAGCGGCGTTGGTGTGTGGTGTGCCAACCCGTCATATTGTGCTGCGCCATATTGTCCCTAATGTATTGGGAGTGGTGGTGGTTTATGCATCTTTATTAGTGCCAAGCATGATTTTGTTTGAATCATTTCTTAGCTTTCTGGGATTGGGAACTCAAGAGCCGTTAAGCAGTTGGGGCGCATTGTTAAGTGATGGTGCGAATTCGATGGAAGTTTCCCCGTGGTTGCTGATGTTTCCTGCCGGTTTTCTGGTGGTGACACTGTTTTGTTTTAACTTTATCGGCGACGGCTTGCGTGATGCCCTCGATCCGAAAGATCGTTAAGGAGGTAACATGGACAGCGTTAAAAACCAGAAAAGTTCTGAGCCGTTGTTAATTGTTAAAGAGTTGGACGTGACTTTTAGTACCCCTGACGGGGATGTGACAGCGGTGAATAAGCTGAATTTTGATTTACGAGCGGGGGAAACTCTGGGAATTGTAGGGGAGTCTGGTTCGGGCAAATCACAAACCGCTTTTGCTTTGATGGGGCTACTTGCCAGAAACGGCAAAATTGGGGGTTCCGCTATTTTTAATGGCAGGGAAATTCTTAACCTTGAAGAAAAAAAGCTTAACCGCATGAGAGCGGAAGAGATATCAATGATATTTCAGGACCCAATGACATCTCTCAATCCCTATATGCGTATCGGCGATCAACTGACAGAAGTATTGATGTTGCATAAGCATATGAGTAAAAGTGAGGCATACCTTGAATCGATACGGATGCTGGATGCCGTCAAAATGCCAGAAGCGCTTAAGCGAATGCGGATGTATCCTCATGAATTTTCTGGTGGAATGCGTCAGCGTGTGATGATCGCAATGGCGTTGTTATGTCGACCAAAATTGTTGATTGCTGATGAACCAACGACCGCGCTTGATGTCACGGTTCAGGCTCAGATTATGACTTTACTGAATGAACTGAAACGAGAATTTAATACTGCGATTATTATGATTACTCACGATTTGGGCGTAGTTGCAGGTATTTGTGACAAAGTGTTGGTGATGTATGCGGGGAGAACAATGGAATATGGCTCGGCCCGTGAAGTATTTTATCAACCCACCCATCCTTATTCTATTGGCCTGCTTAATGCTGTTCCGCGTCTTGATGGTGATGAAGAGTCACTGACGACCATTCCCGGAAATCCGCCCAACTTATTACGGTTGCCGAAAGGATGTCCGTTCCAGCCACGCTGTCAGTTTTCAGTAGATCGTTGTATAAATTGTGAGCCAGGGTTGGAGACATTTGGCAACGGACGTTTGCGAGCTTGTTTTAAAGCACCGGGAGAATTGGTATGAGTCCGATTGAAGAAAGACGTGTGCTGCTGGAAGTAGCAGATTTGAAAGTTCACTTTGATATCAAAGATGGCAAACAGTGGTTTTGGCAACCAACAAAGACCTTGAAAGCGGTTGATGGCGTCACATTAAGGTTATACGAAGGGGAAACTCTTGGTGTGGTTGGTGAGTCTGGTTGCGGTAAGTCGACTTTTGCTCGTGCAATTATCGGATTGGTCAAATCTTCCGGTGGTTCGGTGACGTGGTTGGGAAAAAGCTTGCTGGATATGAATGATAAGCAGTGGCAGGATATTCGTAGTGATATCCAGATGATATTCCAAGATCCATTAGCATCCTTAAACCCGCGAATGACGATTGGCGATATTATCGCTGAGCCATTGCGTACCTATCATCCAAAGATGAAAGGGCCAGAAATTAAAGAGCGGGTAAAAACCATGATGATGAAGGTTGGATTACTGCCGAATCTAATTAACCGCTATCCGCATGAATTCTCTGGCGGTCAGTGCCAACGTATCGGGATTGCTCGTGCGCTTATTCTTGAACCTAAGTTGGTGATTTGCGATGAACCGGTATCTGCACTTGATGTATCCATTCAGGCTCAGGTAGTGAACCTATTGCAGGAATTACAACGGGAAATGGGGCTGTCGCTAATTTTTATCGCCCATGATTTGGCGGTGGTTAAGCACATATCTGACCGTGTACTGGTGATGTATCTCGGGCATGCGGTGGAATTGGGCACTTATGATGAGGTTTATCATAATCCACAGCACCCTTATACCAAAGCGTTGATGTCGGCAGTGCCGGTGCCTGATCCAGATAAAGAACGGGATAAGCACATTGAATTGTTGGAAGGAGAATTACCATCACCCATCAACCCGCCATCAGGATGTGTTTTTCGTACACGCTGCCCAATGGCAGATCCTGAATGTGCTAAAACACGGCCATTGATGGAAGGGAGTTTCCGCCATGCTGTGTCTTGTTTGAAGGTTGATCCGCTGTAGTTAAGATTGATCGATTGTCGTTAAGGTTAATCAATTGTAGTTATTGAGGAACTTTGTAAGACATTCAATGTGAGAGTTACTTTTGGGGTTTTATATCAGGACTCAGACCTGCATTAAAACGGGTAGCTCTCATTTTTTGCAGAAAAAAGAGCAGATCAAAATAACTGACTTTAATTTTTCACTCTTTCCACAAAATATGGTAAATCAGGTGAGATTTTTCCCGGCAAATGAGGATACGGGCAAAAACATCGTTGATCTCGGCATCTTCAGATTCTGCTAGCCCGATAATGACTTCGGCAAAAAAATCGGGGTTTGGAGTGAAATCCACGTGTTCAAGCCACTCATCAGAAGGGGGCAATAATTCTGCGCCGCCACGTATTTCGAATTGCAAGCTAAATAGCAGAATATCAGCGGGATCAAGGTTGAACGAAGCCAGTTCAAGAAAGATGTCATAGGCTTTCTCAAGGGTTTCATCTTCTGTCATTCGGTTATTGAGGTCTAAATCCATAGTTTGTGAGGATCTGTTGTCCATATTGATTTATTTGTGGGTCGTGATGAAGAATTAAAACATGATGAAGTCTTGATTGATACCCCCGTCTTGTAAAGACGAGGGTATTGATCACAGTAGTGGACTAAAAAAGTAACAAATACGCTCAATAATCCGATGCCACAAAGGGCGTTGCTCCCACTCATTGATTTCCAGCAATGTGGAATGGGCGATATAATCGTATTGCACCAGCGTTAGATCATGACCAAAGTTTTCATCATCAATAACCACGGTAATTTCAAAATTTAGCCACAGGCTACGCATATCAAGATTAACGGAACCCACCATACTGAGTTGGCCATCAACTAAAACGCTTTTGGTATGTAGCAATCCATCTTCAAACTGATAAATCTTAACACCGGCGTTTAATAGTTCAGCAAAAAATGCCCGGCTTGCCCAACGAACTAAGAAGAAATTATTTCTGCGTGGAACGATAACAATAACTTCAACCCCTCGTAAAGCTGCGGTGCAAATAGCATTTGTCAGGTCATCACTGGGAACAAAATAAGGGGTAGTTAAAATCAGTTGCTTACGGGCAGAGAAAATAGCCGTCATTAAAGATTGTTGAATCAATTCCTCAGGGAATCCGGGGCCGGATGCAATAACCTGAGTTGTGTGTCCGCTGGCCTGTTCAAATGGCATGATATTGTTATCTGGTGATGGCGGAAAGATACGCTGACCTGTTTCCATTTCCCAGTCACAAGCGTAAATAACCCCCATAGTCGTGGTAACCGGCCCTTCCATTCGTACCATAATGTCGATCCATTGCCCAACGCCGGCATCTTGTTTAAAGAAGCGTGGATCGACCATATTCATACTGCCGGCATAAGAGATATAATTATCTATCAAGATAATTTTACGATGCTGGCGCAGATCCATACGGCGTAGAAATAAACGGAATATATTGACTCGCAAAGCTTCAACAAATTCAATTCCTGCCTTGCGCATGATATCCGGGTATTGGCTACGGCAATATAACCAGCTACCGGCTGAATCCACCATAATACGGCATCTGACTCCTCGGTGTGCTGCGGCCATAAGAGCATCCGTCACTTGTTCAACCAAGCCGCCGGTTTGCCAGATGTAAAACACCATATCAATACTGTGTTTGGCATTCTCAATATCTTTGATAATGGTTTTTAGTGAATGGTCATAGGTTGTCAGTAGTTGGATCTTGTTACCTTTAACACCCGCAAGCCCTTGCCGTCGTTCGCAAAGCTGGAATAGCGGTGTCGCGACTTCGCTATTTTCTGTGGCGAAGATATGACGAGATTTGCGCAATTCTTCAAGCCATACGGTTGTTGAAGGCCACATGGCTTTTGCTTGTTCAACTCTGCGTTTTCCCAAATGCAGCTCACCAAATGACAGGTAAGCGATGATTCCAACTAAGGGTAGGATATAAATAATCAGCAGCCAGGTCATGGCAGAAGTGACAGGCCGGCGTTTTATCAGAATGCGTAAAGTGATACTGGCAACAATCAGCCAATAAAAGAAAATAGCAAGCCAACTTAGGACGGAATAAAAGGTTGTCATATTCGGCAATCAATCCTGTTTTGTTCAGACATCTTTGGTGGCGTTTAACATGGTTTCCTCAAGACTCGATATATACCCGTCATCTTTCAAGTTGCCTCTTTGTTGGCTGCGCTCACTCACCCCGGTCACATAGTTTGCTATGCTCCCGGGGATTCATTCCCTTGCCGTCGCGATGCATCTTGAAATCAATAGGGTATATAAACGATCTAATTAACTTGGTGAATTTACCAAAAAATCGGCAAATATACTGCAAGCATCATACTTGATATTGGTCATTTCGCATTATTGATATAAAAAGTACTATCCAGATACGCCTTGGATATCTTTTTTAAAGGCTTATAATGAGCGTGATGTTTTTATAGGTAGGTTTTATGAAACGTAGTCGGAATGAAGTAGGGCGGTGGCGGATATTACGCCAGAATTTCAACCGCCGTCGCCGTTGGCTGGAAGGGCAGTCAAGACGTAATTTGCGTATTTATTCACTGCGTAAATTAGATGGTTATAAACAGCGTCGAGCTTTATTGTTTGTTCAGCATGGCGAATGGATACATTGAAAAAATAATATTTTTGGCCTTATATTCACGCTCACCTACAATCTTTATTGAATATGATTGCTATTTGCATTTAAACTAGCAGTCATTCGAGGATTGACTATTATGCTGCTAATCAAGAATTCCCTTATGCGCTGGATACATTGGCCAATATTGTTGTCAGTTTGTTTACACGTTTCTGTTGCTGCCGCACTTTTTTGTTCTGCAATACCGGAAAAGCAGCCTGATGCTGCACTTATGTCTGTTGCTATGATTCAGTTAGCTGCCGAGGAAGCTTCTGTTTCAGAGCCGGCAGCGCCTGAGCCTGAATCAGAGCCAGAGGAGCCGGAACCTGTTCCAGAGCCGGTAATTCCAAAACCAGAGGTGAAGAAGCCGAAACCGGAAGTGAAGAAAAAGGTTGTTAAAAAGCAATCTGAACCCGTTGAAAAGAGGGCTGAACAACCGGAAAAGCCGTTGTTTAATCAGAATGCATTGGCTAACCGTACTGATAATAATCAGAATAAACCGGTGGTTAAACCGCAGAATGGGCCAAGAGCATTAAGTAAAGCGTTACCTGTCTACCCATCCAGAGCTTCAGCATTGGGCACCGAAGGTTATGTGAAAGTCAAATATGATATTGATGGAGATGGACGGGTAAAAAATATAGAAGTGATTGGCGCTAATCCACCCAATGTTTTTGAAAGGGAAGTGAAAAAGGCGATGAGAAAATGGCGCTTTGAAAAAATACCCGCGATTGGTTATATCACAACCGTCGAATTTAAAATTACGGGTATATCTCAATCCTGATTGTCGGGGAAATGCAAATAAAAAAGGAGCATTATTAACACGCTCCTTTTTCCATTAATGTTTATTCGCTAGTACTGCTAGCGAGTTGGAACTGAGTTTTACCTTCTGGTAACCGACGTGAGGTATTATCTTCATTAACCGCAACATAAGTGAATACCGCTTCGGTTGCACGATAGCGTTGGCCGACAGGTTCAGAGGCGACTTTCTTCACCCAGACTTCGATGTTGATGGTAATCGAACTGTTACCGGTTTTGAGACAATGCGCATAGCAGCAGACGACATCACCAACGGCAACAGGTTTCAGGAAAGTAATACCATCTACTCTGACAGTGACAACACGGCCTTCCGCAATTTCTTTTGCCAGAATTGCACCACCAATATCCATTTGTGACATTAACCATCCACCAAAAATATCTCCATTGGCGTTGGTATCAGCGGGCATAGCCAGTGTGCGGAGGACTAACTCTCCGTTAGGTAATTGTTGTTGTGTCATTGAAAACTTTACTTTATTTGATGAAAAAACAATACCTGCCTACAGACGATAGCAGGCAGGTATCCATTTGAATAAGGTTACTTCTGTTCGCGTGGCAGGTGACGGTAAATATATACTACACTGAGCACGGTGAAAACCAGAGTCAGGGCAGTCAGACCAAATACTTTAAAGTTAACCCAGACATCTTGTGGTAACCAGAATGCGACATAAATATTAGCTAGCGCACAGGCTGTAAAAAACAGCGCCCATGCCATATTGAGCTTATTCCAAACAAGATCGGGTAAAATTAACTCTTTTCCTAGCATTTTCTGAATGAGTGGTTTTTTCATAAACCACTGGCTGCCTAGCAAAGCTAATGCGAATAATGCATAGATTACAGTGACTTTCCATTTAATAAATAGATCACTATGGAAAGCTAAAGTTAACGTACCGAAAACAGCAACCATGATAAACGTGATCAGGGAGGCTTTCTCTACTTTCCGGTAGATGGAATAAGTAATAGCGACAGCTAAACCGGTGGCGGCGATCAACGCCCCGGAAGCGTAGAAAATGTCATACATTTTGTATACGACAAAAAAGACGACTAGAGGTAGAAAGTCTAAAAGTTGTTTCATATTTGAACCTATTGTAATTCCGGCATTTGATTATCATCCGGTTTTAGTCATTGAATGGACTAGCAGCAACAGTATGGTTTTATACCCGTTATCTTTCAAGTTGCCTCTTTGTTGGCTGCACTCACTCACCCCGGTCATATAGTTTGCTATGCTCCCGGGGATTCGCTCCCTTGCCGTCGCGATGCATCTTGAAATCCATAGGGTATATCTATCAATAAAAAAGGTTTTTATCGATCGGTTTCGCACAATTTTACCATAAAGAGCGGCGTAATTAACTTCCGGTTGTCAGTGAACATATAACGCAGCATTATAACGAAAACCCGTTGAAAAATAAGAGGGCATAAACCAGATGCAGTGGAAAAAACTACAGCGTTGGATGCCAGGGTTGGGTAATTTTTCTCATTATCGTAAGGAATGGTTTAGTCATGATTTAAGAGCTGGGCTTTCTGTCGCCGCAGTTGCTCTGCCAGTTGCTATTGCTTACGCCGAATTGATGGGAATAAGTGCAATTATTGGTCTTTATGCATGCATTTTACCCATGTTCGCTTATGCACTATTTGGTACTTCAAGACAGTTGATTGTCGGGCCAGATGCCGCAACGTGTGCTGTTATTGCAGCGGCTGTCGCGCCATTGGTTTTTGATAATGAAGATGTACGCTGGCAGCTCACGATCGTCATGACCTTAATGACCGGGATATGGTGTGTTCTCGCCAGTCATTTCCGATTAGGCGCGTTTGCTGATTTTCTTTCCAAACCGATCCTGAAAGGATTAATGAACGGTGTTGCATTGACAATCATTGTGGATCAGCTAGCTAAAGTCTTTGGTTTTGCTGGCGTTCCGGCGGGATTGATTGAACGGGTGATCGCATTACCTGTCAAGCTCATGAGTACACATTTACCGACGTTAGCAATGTCTGTTGCTATAGTATTGATTTTGCTCACGGTGCGTTTCTTGCGTCCGACTTGGCCTGGGCCTTTGTTGGCAATGGTATTAGCGACTTATATAAGCTGGCAATTTGATCTGGAAAAATATGGCATTCAGATTGTTGGCAGTGTCAGTGGTGGGGGATTACCTGTTGTGCCAATGCCCGATTTCCAGCCAGGCATTATGCGTGAGCTAGTTATCCCATCTTTGAACCTTGCTGTTATCAGTTTTGTCAGTTTCATGATGACGGCCCGTAGCTTCGCCAGTAAAAATGGTTATCAGATTGATGCAGATTGTGAACTTAGGGCCTTAGGCATTGCGAACATTGCTTCTGCTTTATCACAAGGATTTGCTGTCAGTGCTGCCAGCAGTCGTACTGCGGTTAATGATGCGATTGGTGGGAAAACGCAATTGGTCTCTGTTATTGCAGCGACTATTATTTTGCTGGTTTTGTTATTTATGACCCGTTTCCTGGCTTATATCCCATTGTCATCTCTTGGTGTAGTACTGATTTATTCAGCATCGTCACTGTTGGATTTACGGCGGATTTGGTCACTGAGGAAACGAAATCATCAGGCATTTACTTTATCACTGTTTACGTTGATTGCTGTGCTGGTGGTTGGTTTGATTAACGGTGTTGGTTTCGCTGTTCTGCTTGGTTTATTACAGTTTTTGCGAATTATATTCCGCCCGACAGATCAGCTCTTGGGGGTAAATGACCAAGGAATGATTCATTCGATTAATCATGGCAATGATATTAAACCAATAGATGGTGTGATGATGTACCGATTTAACTCGCCATTGACTTATTTCAATGTTAGCTATTTTAAAAAACGGGTACTACAGCATGTTGACAGAATTCAAAAAATTAACAAAACGCAAAAACGTCCGGGTTGGCTGGTTGTCGATGCGGCTGTTAGTTTTACCCATGATGATGTCAGTGTATTTGCTGCTATTGATGAGTTGATTAGTGAATTGAAAGTAAGAGATATCACATTGGTGCTCGCCGGTCGTCGGACAGAACTTACCCGTTGGATAAAACAGAATAAACTGCAAAGTAGCGATGACGATCTGATTGTGGCGCCCGATCTCTATTTTGCGGTACGAATGATTCAAAGTAAGCCTGAATGGTACTCTAATTACGCTAAAAGATAATAATTTAGAGCCTAAAATCTGGTTTACTTCCATGATTGCTCTTGCTCAAGTACTTAGCAGTGATAATATTGCGCTTCTGCGTCTTATAGATGAGCACAAACCAGAGACAATCGCGGAGCTGGCTAATTTATCAGGAAGGAAACCAAGCAATCTGTCAGTGACATTAAAGACGCTTAGCCAACATGGTTTTGTAACGCTGGAAAAAAGTAATAGAAGCGTAAAACCAAAGGCGCTGTTTACTGATTTTGAAATAAAAATTGAGCAGGAAATCAGTGAAAGAGTTATGTCATCTTGTGGGGCTAAAAATATAGCAGCTTGAAATAGCAAATTTAATACAACGTAAGTTAATACAACGCAAACTTGTTTATGACTTTCAGCCTCATAGTTTTATTACTGTGAGGTCTGATTGAACAATTGTTAAGCTATAGTTCATTTGTAATAGAATTATTGGTATTAGCAAATGAATACGATAAATAAAGTAGTCATATATGAAATTATATTAAAAAAATAGTTTTTAATTTTCGCACGTGTGATTATTGACCACTGCTTTTCTATTAATTTGAGATATCAGATCCTAAATCCCTGCCTTTCATTAATATTTCTTGTTAAAAAACAATGTGATTGAAGTATTACGTATTTAATACCACGTTACATTTTGTTTTTTGATAAGTATATTTTAACAAAGCAAAATCATTATTACTTGTACAATAACTATTTAGGACGTTCCAATGAAAAAGGCATTGATAGCCTCAGCAGTGGCAGTTGGTTTATCTGTATTCACATTTGCAGCAAATGCTGGAGAAAGTTCGATTTCTGGCGGCTATGCTCAGAGTCATGTGAAGGTTGATGGTGAAAAGCTTGATGAAAACCCAAAAGGTTTTAACCTGAAATATCGTTACGAGCTGGATAATAATTTTGGTGTTATTGGCTCATTCACCCTGACACATCAGGGTTATAATTACTATTATGGTAGTAGAAAGATTGGCACTGGTGATTTAGATTATTATTCTTTAATGGCAGGTCCTACATATCGCTTTAATGAGTACGTAAGTGTATATGGTCTGGTTGGTGCTGCACACGGAAAGGAAAAGGCAAAGGGTAATGCTGCTGTGTTGGGCTATGATGTTGAATATAAAGAAAGTAAGACCTCTGCTGCTTATGGTTTAGGATTGCAGTTTAACCCTATGCCAAATTGGGTTATTGATGCATCTTATGAATATTCGAAAGTAGGTGACTATAAAATAGGCACTTGGGTAATTGGTGCGGGTTATCGATTTTAAATAGTGTTTCCAATGTAGTCGTTCCTTTAAAGGGAATTCAGTCCAGTTTTTGTGATTTGAAAAATCCAATTAAGTGACTGAAGATAATAAATTAATGTTAGAACCAACTCTCTGTTAGCTTGTTAGATGGTTGATTTAAAGGCTGTCGAAATAATGAGGATAGAGAGTACGGATTTTCATCAGGGATTATTGAAACAGGATATATGTTGTGACTACTTTGCCAGTTGTAGATTTGTGTTGGTTTAGTGTCCATATATCTATTTAGTATTTAGTTGAAATTGCTAGTCCATGTTTAGCCATGTAATCTGAAGATTATTCCTTTATTAGTTATCACTATCTATTCTAGACAAAATTCCCTGTTGTAAGACAGGGAATTTTTTTGCTTTTATCTCAATAGTGAAGTGATGAAATGCTAATAAGTACAAAAAATATCCGATTAAGATGGAAAGATTATCTTGTTCAGGATGGAAAGCAGTCATTGCCTTATCTTGTTAAACGGAAACTTAACAAAAAACGGGATTGAGTTGTTTTCTATTGGTTGCTGATAAATAATTGCGGCCGGTAATTAATATTTTCTATATTTTATACAATATTAGGGATTTTCAATGAAAAGAACATTTGTGGCCTCAGTGGTAGCAGTAGGTTTATCTGTATTCGCATTTGCGGCAAATGCCGGCGAACACACGATTTCGGGTGGTTATGCTCAGAGTCATGTAAAGTTTGATGATAAGAATTTAGCTGATTACCATTTAGATAATAACCCACTTGGCGGTAATCCAAAAGGCTTCAACTTGAAGTACCGCTACGAGCTGGATAGTAATTGGGGTGTTATTGGTTCATTTACATATACCCATTTGGGTAACGATTTATATATTAATAGTAGCAAGATAGGTAAGTCTGAGCTGGATTATTATTCTCTGATGGCGGGTCCTACATATCGTTTTAATGAATATGTTAGTGCATACGGTATGATTGGTGCTGCACATGGAAAGGTTAAGGCTTCTTATCTTGTTAATTCAAATAGTGGCAGTGACGGTTACAGTAAAACTTCTATTGGCTATGGACTGGGATTACAGTTTAACCCTGTTCCAAACTGGACTATTGATACATCCTATGAATACGCAAAATTTAATGAAGCCAGTTTGGGTGACCTTAAAGTAGGAACTTGGGTAGTTGGTGTTGGCTATCGATTCTAACCGAAATTCGCTAATTGATATTTAATTAGCTCTCCTTTCTATAAAATTCCCTGTTGAAAAAACAGGGAATTTTTTTGCATTTTAGCTCAATCCAGCTATCACTAGCTTATTCTGTTTACCCCATAGTTTTATTGCTACGGGGTTTTTGTTTGAATCGCTATTTTATATTGATTTTTGTTGTGAAGAGGTAACCAGCATATACAACCGGAACAGGTAAATCAGCAAAATGGCTGAAATGAGGTTATTAAACACACCAAGAATAATTCCTGCCATCTCGTTGTGAATGAGTGTTAGGCGGTCAATAATAAATGCCAGCAAGAGCCTCGCAGTCAGCCATAAAAGAATTGCCGGAACCAGCAGGCGAATATTAGCAAATGCCAGTTTCCAGCTTATTTTCATGGAAGCAAAAACGCCGTGACGCTCGGTAGTCATAATCACGGGTGATAAAGCCAGTGCGATAGACAAAATAATGCCTGGTACCAACATAAGCATCAAGCCAAGTTGAATTAGCAGGGTGCAGATAAGCAGTAACAGGAACAGTTTCGGTAATTGGCTTGCTGATAAACCCATTGCCTGTAATGAAGAGATACGATTTCCCGCTGAAACCGCCGCAACCAGCGTCAATACACCACCAACCAGTAGCACGCTACCAATCATACTTGAGAAAATGGTTCCGATTCCCGCACGCATGATCATTGACTGTTGCTCTGGGGTCATTTGAGACACCAGCTCCTGAATACCGGCCTTGCCTGAGGTGGCAAACGTGAATTCTGCTTCTGTCAGCAACTTCATCTGTTCGCTGTCAGGAATAAACAGGTGCCCCAATAAGGTGGTAACCAGAGCCGCCAGAACGGCCAGGGTCAGGGTACTTAACAGTTGATTCTTGAAAAAGTTAAAACTGTCACGGTACAGGGTATTCGCCGTGATTGGCATGAAGACAGCTCCTATCAGGTTAAACAACAATGCATAGGGGGTGATTGTACCTTGTTATGGGGAAACGTGGATAGTAGAAACGAGATGATGCGGATAAATTAATGGTTAGTTGTGATTGTTGATGACAGAAAAAAATTCTTCACATTATATTTTTAAGATAAAAATAAACATAAAATTAACCTTATTAAAACATAATGGAAATATAATAAGAGGAAAGATAAAACATCTGAATGGGTATATAAACAAAAAATTTCCAACTGATTAATAATAAATAAACTTTGATTTTGATCAATTTAAAATAATTCCAAATTGAAATAATAATATTATAAATATGCGGTTTTGCTGAAATTCTTTGAAAGATGTGATCTGTCTTGGATCATGATTTCTAATATATGAGTATATTTTGATTGACTTTAAATCACAGGAATGGGATGAATAATGAAAAAAATTTCTGCATTTGTATTAGCAGCGGCAACGTTAGCACCATCATTCGCTTTTGCTCATGAAGCGGGTGACTTTATTTTCCGCGCAGGTAGTGCAACAGTCAGACCCAATACTGGCTCTGATAATGTGTTAGGTTTGGGATCTCTTAGTGCGGATAATAATACCCAGATGGGTTTGACTTTTGGTTATATGATTACCGATAATATTGGTGTTGAATTACTAGCAGGGACACCTTTCCAGAACCGAGTAAGTTTACCGGGTGTCGGGAATATTGCTAAAATAAAAAGTTTGCCGCCGACATTAATGGCGCAATACTATTTCGGTTCTAAAGAAAATCAATTTCGCCCCTATGTCGGTATTGGTCTAAACTACACGACTTTCTTTAATGAAAAGTTTAATGGTAATGATGCCGTTAAAGATGGTAATTTGCATAGTCTGGATCTGAAAGATTCTTGGGGTGTTGCCGGTCACGTTGGTCTGGATTATGAGTTAGATCAGAACTGGATGATAAATGCCTCTGTGTGGTGGGTAAATATTGAAACGGATGTGAAATTTAAAGCGGGTGACCAGCATCATAAAATCGATACCCGGATTGATCCGTGGGTATTTATGTTTAGTGCCGGTTATCACTTCTGATAAGAGCTGTGTTTGTTTGACATGGCTGTTTGCTATGAAAGGTATATAAAAATGGGGCAGGTTCTGCCCCATTTTTATACTATATTTTTTACATTACAGTTGAGTGGCAGACTTCATTTTTGATACAAATTCAGCCAGTTTTCCCAGCATTGTTTCTGGCTGAGAAAGATTTTGTTCAATAATTTTAACGACGGCCGATCCGGAAATGGCTCCCGCTGCGCCACTCGCTAATGTTCCTTTTACCTGATTAGGTTCTGAAATGCCAAATCCCTGTAACGGTGGTGCAGCATGATATTCCCGTAGTTTATTGACTAGATGATTTAACGGTTTTTCACCTCGTCTTTCTATACCGGTCACTCCTGCTCTTGATAATAAGTAGGTATATCCGCGGCCATAAGAAGCAATTTCACGTAATAGTTCATCTTCCGCGTCGGGGGGACAAATAAAAATGGGGGCAATCCCATGTTTCATGGCTGCGGTACGGAATGGCCGTGATTCTGGCATGGGAACATCTGCAACTAATACCGAATCGATATCCGTATCTTTGCAACGGCGGTAGAACTCATCTATTCCATGATGAAAAACCAGGTTGGCATACATTAATAAACCAATAGGAATATCAGGATATTTTGCCCGAATTTTTGTTAATAGTTCAAAACAGAGCGTGGGAGTCACATTTGAGGAGAAAGCCCGCAGATTAGCATTCTGAATGGTCGGGCCGTCAGCCAGCGGATCGGAAAAAGGAATACTTAACTCAAGAGCATCAGCACCACCGATAATCAGTGCATCAATAATTTTCAATGATAATTCCGGGGTTGGATCACCGAGTGTGACAAAGGGGACAAAAGCACCTTGTTTACGGCTTTCCAGTTGTTTAAATAGCTGCTCGTAACGTTCCATTAAATTTCCCCCCTGGATTTTAAAATATCGTGGACAGTAAATATGTCTTTATCACCGCGACCAGATAGGTTAACGATCAGTAATTGCTCTTTATCAGGAGCTTGATGGATCATTTTCAAAGCATAAGCCAGCGCATGAGAGGATTCGAGGGCTGGAATAATGCCTTCCTCGTGGGAAAGGGTTTTGAATGCTTCTAATGCTTCATTATCGGTGATGGAAACATAGTCAGCCCGTCCAATGCTGTTCAGATAGGCATGTTGAGGGCCAACGGAAGGGAAATCCAGACCGGCGGAAATAGAATAAGATTCTTCAATCTGGCCTTCATCTGTCTGCATCATTGGCGATTTCATACCAAAATAGATACCCAATTTACCATGTTTCAATGGCGCGCCATGTTTACCGGTTTCGATACCAAGCCCGGCAGGTTCAATACCAATCAGGCGGACCGATGTTTCAGGAATAAATTCGGCAAACATGCCAATGGCATTGGAGCCTCCACCAACACAGGCCAACACGGCATCGGGCAAGCGTCCCTCTCTTGCCAAAATCTGGGATTTGGCTTCTTCGCCAATCATACGCTGGAACTCTCGGACCATCGTCGGATAAGGGTGTGGTCCGGCGGCAGTTCCTAATAAATAGTGGGCTTTATCATAGCTACCAGACCAATCACGTAACGCTTCATTGCAAGCATCTTTTAAGGTGGCAGAGCCGCTGTGAACCGGAATAACTTCGGCTCCCATCAGACGCATGCGGAAAACATTAGGGGATTGGCGCTCCACATCTTTAGCGCCCATATAAATGCGACATTTCATATTTAAAAGTGCGCAGGTAAGGGCGGTGGCTACACCATGTTGACCAGCACCGGTTTCTGCAATAATTTCGTTTTTGCCCATGCGTTTCGCCAATAGAGCCTGACCAAGTACCTGATTGGTTTTATGAGCACCGCCGTGTAATAGATCTTCTCGTTTCAGATAAAGGCGAGTTTTGGTGCCTTTCGTCAGATTACGGCATAACGTTAATGCCGTTGGCCTGCCTGCATAATTTTTCAGTAGATCTTGAAATTCTTGCTGGAATTCAGGATCTTGCTGAGCGGCAATAAAGGCGGCTTCTAATTGCTCAAGGGCTGGAATAAGGATCTGTGGTACAAATTGTCCACCGAAATCACCAAAATAGGGGTTAAGCTTACTCATCATTCTATTTGTCCATTGTTATTAATCGGAACACAGTAATTAATCGGAAAACAGTAATTAATTGGAAAATTGCTGTTTATTGGTAACAGCGTAGTAGCTGAAACACTTTATTTAATTTATGACTGCTTTTGATGCCGGGTGCGTTTTCGACGCCAGAGTTAAAATCAAGTCCGCAACAGCCATATTTTGCTGCTTGTTGGCAATTATCTTCATTTAATCCACCGGCGAGCATGATGTTGGCGAGTGATTGTTTTTCAAGTAATTGCCAATCGAAACTTTGTCCGGTTCCGCCTTTGCCGTTATCAAGTAAATAACGGTCAACATTTCTGGCTTTGGTGTGAAATTCGTCTTTCGACATATCAATGGCTTTCCAGATTTGACAATTTTCAGGCAATGTTTTTCGTAATTCCGCAATATAAACTTCGCCTTCGGCACCATGTAATTGCACCGCAGCCAGAGAAAGGGCACGAGCGGTATGACTGATGAATGCAGATGATTGATTTTGAAATACCCCGACATATTTGAGATTTGCTGCATTGATAATTTGTTGAGCCTGTTGGATATTAATTTTACGTGGTGAATGTTCAGCAAATATCAAACCACCATAAACAGCACCTGCCTGTAATGCCACTTTCGCATCTTGTGGTCGAGTTAATCCACAGACTTTATTTTCACCCAGAATCAGTTGACGTAATGCTAAGTCCAGATTGGGTTGGGCCATCAAAGCACTGCCAATGAGAAAGCCATTAGCATAATGGCTAAGCTCGCGAATTTGTTGATGCTGGTGGATACCCGATTCGCTAATAACAATGGTTTCTTCCGGTAACTGTGGCGCAAGTTGTTTGGTACGGTTTAAATCGATAGAAAGATCTCTCAGATCACGGTTATTAATACCAATAATTTTAGCTTTTAGTGCAACTGCTCTGGCACGCTCTTCCTCTGAGCTGATTTCAGTCAGCACGCCCATATTCAGGCTATGCGCAAGTTCAGACAGCGTAATATATTGCTGATCATCAAGAACAGAAAGCATCAGCAAAATCGCATCGGCTTGATAATAACGGGCAAGATAAACCTGATAAGGATCGATAATAAAATCTTTGCACAATACTGGTTGGTGAACGGTATCACTGATTAAACGAAGAAATTCATAGTTGCCTTGAAAATATTTTTCATCGGTTAATATAGAGATGGCAGTTGCATAGGGCTGATAAATTTTTGCTATTTGAATCGGATCAAAATCCTGGCGAATAACGCCTTTAGAAGGAGATGCCTTTTTACATTCCAGAATAAAAACGGTCTGTTCACTGTTTAGTGCCTGATAAAAATGACGGTTGCTGGCAACAACAGCATTAATAAAACTTTCCAATGGTTGTTGCTGTTTACGATTAATAAGATATTCGGCTTTATCATTAACAATTTTCTGTAAAATGGTAGCTTGCATGATTAACTCCTTGTTGCAAGTGCTATAACTCGTTCATAAGCTCGGCCACTGTGAATGGTTTCGAGAGCTTGTTGGGTGTTATGACGTAAATCTTCCTGTCCATGAATTTTCATTAACAGAGCAACGTTAGCCGCAACGGCATCAGCATGGGCTTTCTTACCCCTTCCTTGTAACAATAAACTGAGCATTTCACGATTATCCACTGGTGAACCTCCTTTTAATGCTGACATTGGATGACGTTGTAAACCAAAATCTTCAGCATTTAATTGATAATGGATAATTTCTCCATCGTTAATTTCTGCCACTTTCGTTGGTGCATGCAGTGAGACTTCATCCATGCCACCACTGTGTACAACCGCTGCCCGTTGATAGCCGAGAACCAGTAGGGTGCGGGCAATAGGTTCAACGAGTTCCGGGCTGTAGACGCCAATTAATGCTAATGGCGGACGTGCCGGGTTAATCAAAGGACCTAATATATTAAATATAGTCCGTGTTTTCAGTTGTTGACGTACCGGCATCGCATGACAGAATCCCTGATGATAATGTGGCGCAAATAGGAAACAGATGCCGATTTCATCCAGTGCGCTACGGGCACATTCCGCGCTGATGTCAAGGGCGATACCAAACGCTGCCAGCAAATCAGAAGAACCTGATCGGCTGGAAACACTGCGATTACCATGTTTGGCAATTTTAATATGGCAAGCCGAGGCGACAAAGGCACTGGCGGTTGAAATATTGATACTGTTCGCACCATCACCGCCCGTTCCGACGATATCGCAGAAAGTGTAATCCGGCCGTGGAAATGGCAGGGCATTTGCCAATAATGCTTGGGCTGCACCGGCAATCTCCTGTGGTTGTTCACCACGTAATTTCATGCTGATAAGTACGGCAGCGAGTTGTGGTTCACTTAATTCTCCTTGAATAATGGCGGCAAATAGTTGCTGGCTTTCTTGTTGTGTCAGTGTCTGCGCATTAAACAATTTGTTGAAAATAGCTTGCATTTTCATCTCTCCTTTAATTTAGTGCCCAAACCAGAGTTTGTTCAAGCAATTTAGCGCCATGAGTTGTGAGAATTGATTCTGGGTGAAATTGAAATCCACAAACCTTATGTTTATCGTGGCGAACCGCCATAACCGTGTCGCCACAACGGGCGGAAATAGTCAGTTCAGATGGAATTCGTCTACCCGTGAGAGAGTGATAACGGGCAACGGGTAGCGGGTTTTCCAGATTAGCGAACATAGCTTGATTATCGTGTTTTGCCAGAGAAGCTTTGCCGTGTAGGATTTCATCAGCAGCGGAAATTTCTCCACCATAAGCTTCAATAATGGCTTGATGCCCAAGACAGATGCCGATCACAGGGATTTTGCCGATGGTTTGTTGGAGTAATTGAGGCATACAACCTGCGTCAGAGGGTTTACCCGGTCCCGGTGAAAGCATCAATAACGGAGAGGAGAGCATTCTTAATTGCTGCATAATCATTTCAGTTGCAACAGTATTACGATAGATAACAACTTGATGACCATGATGACGTAATTGATCGACGAGGTTATAGGTGAATGAATCCACGTTGTCGAGTAGAAGAATATTTGCCATTAGAACATCTCCTCTGCCTGATGAGCCTCAATAATTGCACGAATGACTGCTCTTGCTTTGTTACGAGTCTCTTCGGATTCGGCTAAAGGTTCGGAATCCAGTACGATACCTGCGCCAACCTGAATAGTCGCTATGCCATCTTCCACATAAGCAGAGCGGATAACGATACAATTATCCATATCCCCTTTGCCGGTGAAATAACCGACAGCACCGCCGTAGCTGCCTCGGCGTTCACTTTCGTAGTGAGCGATAAGTTGCATTGCGCGTACTTTCGGTGCGCCGGTGAGGGTACCCATATTCATACAAGCTTGATAGGCATGAAAGGTGTCTAAATCATGGCGTAATGTCCCCACGACGCGGGAGACCAGATGCATAACAAAAGAGTAGCGATCGACTTTTGTCAGATCCGCGACATAGCGGCTGCCCGGTTCACAAATGCGGGCCAGGTCATTACGAGCCAAATCGACCAGCATCAGGTGTTCGGCTAATTCTTTATGATCTGTTCGCATCTCCAGTTCGGTCCGGCTGTCAAGATCAGCATCCAGCTCGCCAGCCGCATTGCGCCCACGGGGGCGTGTGCCGGCGATCGGGTAGATTTCAATTTGGCGGTTGGATGCATCATATTTAAGCGCGCTTTCAGGAGACGCGCCAAACAGACAGAAATCTTTGTCCTGCATGAAAAACATGTAGGGACTTGGATTGTGGTACTTAAGTTTTTGATAAGCATGAAGCGGTGCCGGGCAGGGCAGAAAGAAGCGTCTTGATGGCACTACCTGAAAGATATCCCCCTGGCGGATGTATTGTTGTAATTGCGCCACCATTTCTGCATAGGTCTTGTCATCCCGATTGTATGAAACTTTCATGGTTGGCAGAGAGATTTGTTGTACTGGCTCAATGGGCTCGGTAATGAGTGCCGCTAATGTTTTCAATCGTTGCTTAAGGCGTTGCTCCTCTGCTTGAGAATCACTGAAAAGAGAGATTTGCAAACGTGCATTTTTATTTTGGTGGTCGACCACCAATAGCGTTTCTGCGAGATAAAAACAGAAATCAGGGCAGCGTTGAACGGTTTTTACTGCGGGTAATGGTTCGAATCCGGCTACCAGATCGTAGGAAAAAAGGCCGCCAACGAATATCGCTTCTGCGCTTGACGAATTGTATGGTGACGGCTCTTCCGCCAGAGAAAGCAGGGCACGCAGTGCATCAAATACGGATACTGCTTTCAGACGATTATCTTCATCTATATTGTGATTGATTGGTGGGAAAATCACTTGAAGAGTATTGTGTGTTATTTCAGATTGGATATTGCTGGAAAATTTGTTGGCCAAAATGGGTAATAAATTTCGGCCATTTTCTGTTAAAGCGTCAAAAGTAACCTGATTGCCGTTGGCACTGATGCGTAAGGCACTATCGATAATTAGCAGACTTTTTAAGTTTTTTTTGCTGTTAATTTCCGCAGATTCTAGTAATAAAGTTGCTGGTCGCTCACCGCAGAGTTGGTTGAATAGTAGCGTAGGATCAGGTTGGTAAGCGGTTTCCTGCTCAATTACTGTGATTTTTGGTTGTTTATCCGTCATTTTTTCGTCCTGTCAATAAGTTATGCATATAAAAAAACCCGCTGATTAGGCGGGTTTTGGTAATTTGGCACTGTTGATTTATGTGCGTGACCATACCGCCCTTACTGGGAAGTTATGCCACCAACGGATAGACGCCATAAATACAGCCATTTTCAGTGCCTCTTTAGTATTGATTAGATGATATACAAGACAATATCGTTTTCACTTATGTACTAGTAAACTGGAACGAAATTGGTGTGTCAAGTATTTTTTGGCGCGTTTATTAATTTGCTGTGTTATTTCTCGAATTTGAAATGATCAACGTTACAGGTAGTGAATTTCCCACAGAATCTATTCAAGAGATAACTCTATTTTAATATTACTAGATAAAATTGAAGGTTAATTTGGCGACATTTTGTTACGGTGTAACATAAAATAATTAATAGTTAGAGATCAGATAATATCGGATACTTAATTTTAATAAAATTATTATCTTATTGTCACAAATAACTCATCATATTATTTTATGACATAGCTATGATATATATTTAGTAATATTAAGTATGTAAATCATGTTTCATGAAAAAAAGAGTTTAGTGATAGTAAAAATTGGTTAAAGAGCAGAATTAGCTGGATTTTGTTTGAGTCAATAGGCAAACGGGGAGAATAGATAATTAATTTTTATATCTGTATATGAAAAAAAGAGGTTTAACCGATATTACTGTGAGAAGTAGTATTCATAACTCTAACATATCGTGTTATTTAAAATTTAGATCTTTATAAGTTAAGACTATGTAATTATTTGTATTTAATACGTTATAGGTATGCCTGAGGAACGATTTTTAATCTGAATACTTATAGATCTCTACTTAATTCTGGCATCGGTTGCCATGATTTAACTCTCTGATGTTTAAAATAATTGTACTATTAGTGGAGTAATATATGAGTGAAAATGAACCAAAAGCAGATAGCCAATTGGTGTATGAAACTGATCCATATAAGGTTAAGGATTCGGAAGAAGGTGCGGCGCAGAAAACTTATCGGTTAAATAGTTTTGATCCTAAAACGGCCGATAGCGCATTATCCTATACCCCAACAAGACTTGCTAAAACGGTTTTTAATATTTATGAGGAGAAGGATGATTTTGGTGTTTTCTGTTATTTAACTGATTGGTCAATCTACGATGAACGTTTAGCGCCGATAAATGACGATTCTTTTAAAAAGAATGGCGGCAGAGGCGCTGATTTAATGCGCCTTAAGGGTGATAAAGACAAGGGAAAGCCGTTTCAGAGAATTATCTTTAGCTTTGCAGGTATTATTGGTGACACTGGAGAGAAAAGAACAACTATCATTGCTGCTGCGGGTGAAAATGGATGGCAAATGGGGAATGCTGAACAAGATATTCTTGAGAATCACGAAGGCAAACCTATTCCAATTGATCCCTGGGCTGATGTTGCAGCCTATCTTAATTGTGGTTTTACTCAGTGGGTGGGCAATCCTGTAGACTTATATCAGCAAGATAAAGCCCAAGGGGTATTAGGAGGATTGCGCTTACTCAAAGAAGAAAACCCGGATTTGGAAATTTCTGTTAGCGTTGGCGGTTGGTCAATGAGTGGTGCTTTTTATAAAGTTTGTCGTGATGAGAAACTGCGTCAACGGTTTGTTGAGGGGGTTAAAGATTTATACACCAGATTCCCCATGCTAACCCATATTGATCTTGATTGGGAATATCCTGGTTCTGCGGGGGAAAATAATCAATTTGATAAAGATGATTATAAGTACTTTGCTGAGCTTATTAAGGATTTGAAGAGTGCAAATATCAGTAATTTGAAAGGAATTAGTATTGCAGCTTCTGCTGATGTAGAAAAAATTAAAGCAGCGAATATTCCAGAATTGATCGCTGCCGGTGTCAATGAAATCAACTTAATGACTTATGATTTCTTTACATTGGGTGATGGAAAACTTTCTCATCATACTAATCTTTATCGCAATAAGGATGACCAGTATTCTAAATATTCAGTCGATGATGCAGTTAATTATCTTATTTCTTTAAAAATTAATCCAAAATCAATCTATATTGGTTATTCGGGTTACACTCGTAATGCCAGAACTGCGGAGTTAGAGAGTAAGGATAATGAACAACTGGTTGGAAAATATACTGATGGAACATCCACAGTAGGGAGTTTCGAATACAGCGTAATTGAATGGACAGATATTATCTATAACTATGTTGATTATGAAAATCAAATAGGTCGTAATGGTTTTACGGTTTTCCATGATCCGGTGGCGAAAGCTGATTATCTTTACAATAAAGATCTCAAAGTATTTATGTCATTAGATACACCACGCTCAGTCAGAGAAAAAGGCCGTTATGTTAAAGAAAAAGGGCTTGGTGGTTTATTTATTTGGAGCGGCGATCAAGATAATGGCTTATTAACAAATGCTGTTCATGAAGGATTGGGTCGTAAAGCAATTAAAAAAGTAATTGAAATGGAACCATTCTATTTCGAAGGTGAGCTTCCTTCTTACGATAAACCGAAAGAGAAACAGTGTGAAGCATGTAAATTAAATTGAATTTATGCTTTAAAAAATCTCACTACTTAAAATGGTTATAGTCTCTATAACTGTTCTGTTCAGGTGTTTCCGATTAATTAGGTTGGGAATAATATAATGGATAAATATAAAAGCATTTCTCGTGAAAAACAGGATATAACAAAAGTATCACCATTATTAGCTGCGGTGGCAGAAATCAAATCGTCAAAATCGCCATCAGGTTATATGTTATTAAACTCAGTAGAGAAAGAAGATAATTCCACTATCACGCTGGTTAATACACTCCAGCGTCTGGGATATCACTCAATTTTTGATATTGTAGAAGTATCAAAGCAACGATTTATTAAACGCCATAATCAATCTTTATCAGGTCATGCAGAGGTAATTTTTGATAAAGCAGTGAGTGCGGCTAATCAATTGGTACAAAGTTATCGGCAAAGACAATTGAGGGATTACGATGGCGCATCATTAACAAAAGCGAGTCATCAGGCAAGATATTTTTCTTATAGCAATAATGATGCAGATGAGAAAGAAAAATTACCTGATTACAGTAACCTATTTCCTGAGCCTTGGGATAGTTTCTGTCAGCCAAACGCTATTGAATCCCTTGACAGTCCGGTAAATTACCTGCTTGATCTTTATAAGTTTGTACAACAAATAGAGTTAGATGGCTCTAATAATGCCGTGGGGTTGGAGCAAAGGCGTGCTGATATTCCTGACTTATTACTTAATAGTGATAATCTTTACAAAGAGATCACGGCAATATCTATTGTGAATGATGTTTTGTCGAAAAGTGCCAGGGAATATATTGATCAGACAGGTCAGGCGGAAAAACCGGTTAATCAGGTTTTGGGAGAGACTCGTTTTCCCTTTACATTACCCTATAGTTTACCCTCGCAACAGATCAATAAAGGTTTGGCCGAAAAAGAGACTGAATTAGGTACAGTTATTCAGCAAGTGAATCAACAATTTCCTTGGCATATCTTAACGGAAAAACGTGATCAGGCTCTGCTTGCTTATACTCAATTAAGTAAGGAGCAAATGAGTTTACTGACAGAGAAAAGCCCATTTGCGCAAAACTTTTTATCACGCGAACAACTTATTAATAGCTATTTCAGCACAAGTACAACAGAAATATTGCCTGAACGTGATGTTGCAAAACATGCTTATATTATTCATGCTGATGAAAATATCACTGGCCCGACATTATTGAGTGATAATGTTGATAAAGCTTATGATGAAATTGTCGTTACCTGTGAAAATAAAGCTAAAGAGACGATCAAAGTTAAACTTCGTGGTGAAAATGTTCTGACCTACAATCGCATAAAAGCGAGGATGGAGCCTTTCGATAATTCATCACCATTTAGCCGACAGTTAAAGTTAACTTATGTAGAAAGTGATAATAGTGATATCGGTAATTTAGATAATGGTCCTTTCTTTGGTGAAATGACAGTTTATGCCGCGATACCCAAAGAAAGTACAAATAATACCACGGTAAATATTGAAGGCATTAATTTTCTGACCATGACTTATCGTTTTGCTATTGCTAAGCAAGGGACTGCACAATCAGAATTATTGCCAGAAGCAGAAAAATTTTTCCAAGATAACTATGGCGTTTCTGCGGATGAACGTGTGAAATTAACAGAGATTTTATCTTTTGGTCAACAAACAGGATCGAAAGTGACAGATCTCGAACACCTGTTTAGTAGTGGTGATTTCCGGCCTTTAGTGTCGCCAAATGTGGTATTTTCTAATCCTATCTTCGATAGTGGGCAAACATCAGAACACTTTCCTGCACCTTATCACTATGGTGGAATTTATATAAATGTGGGGCAATTAGACGCATTAAGCATTGTGAGAACGGACTCAGGACGGGAAATAGATGCAGTTTCTGATTTTCGTTATGATCGAATGAACCGCTTTATTCGTTTACAGCGTTGGTTAGCGTTACCTTATCATCAGCTTGATTTATTGGTAATTTCAGCAATAAAAGCTGAGACTAATAATACCGATTTGGCTATCTCTAATAATACATTAAGAGCATTAGGTTTATTCCGTCATTTATCGACACAATATAAAGTATTACCGGAGACGTTTGCCGGATGGATATATCAAATTACGCCATTTGCTATTAGCAATAATATTCCATTTTTTGATCAACTATTTAATCAGTCTAAACTTTTTGATCAGCCTTTAATTCTGGATGGGAAAGAATTTAATTATACGGAAAATCAAGGAGATGGCGCAAAAACAGTTAAACAATTATGTGCAGGGTTAGCTATTTCTTTATCCACGTTTCAAGTGATTGCGCCTATCGTTGAGAAAGCATTGAAACTCTCTTCTGGCAAATTAGTGCGTAATCTTGATGTCGTATCCAGACTTTATCGCTTGGTGACTATTCCACGATTATTTGGTTTTTCTGCGGAAGATGGATTAATTCTAGTAGATATTTTAACGGATAAAAGCGAATATCTGGCAAATATACCGGCTTTAGGAGAGAAAGATGACATCCTCAGTATTATTGCCCAAATGGAGGTTTTAACTTCTTGGCTCACTAAAACGAAACTGACACCAATTAAGCTTTCTCTATTATTAGGTAAAACTCAGCTTCCGGTCGTGCCAACAAGTGGTATGTTAACTTTTTATAAAGGAATTTCTGACGGTCTTACTGATAATGTACGTTTGCAAGTCTCTGATTTTAATCGGCAAGAAATAAATGGTACAGATTGGTGGACCATTTTGTCAGATGAAAATGGTGTTTTTGATAGGGATAATGGATTAATCAAAGATATTCCGTTGGTATGGGGAAAAACAGATGAAGAATCTCTGAGGAAAAAGATAGAAGATATTGTAGCGAATAAAATTCCAGATGATAATCAAATTAATATTGTCGTACAGATTATATTGCAAGCTAAAACCGCACAAGAAAGTCTATTATCTAGCGCTATTGCGGGTGAATATGGGGTATCAAGAGATATTGTGCCACTACAATTGCGTTGGTTAGGAAGTAGTGTTTATTCAGTGTTGAAAATGGTGTTAGATAATACATCAGAAAAAGTTGAAGATATTAAAAAAGAGTTTCTGGATTTGACCTATAGTCTGTTAATTTATACCCAATTAATTAATGCGTTGAGCATAGGTAATAATCTATTGTTATTGCGCCTGACAAATCCTAAATGGCTTGGACTAACCATAGATGAAACAACAGAAATATCATTATCTTTAGATGAAATTTTCCTATTGAATCGCTATCAAGATTTACTGGAAAATGCGACACAAAATGAAGATAAGGTTCAGGAATATTTTACTTTTGCTAACAGTGAAATTTTACCGAAGACGGAAGAGGATGATAATAATTATAAATGTGCGCAATTACTGGCTGAAATTTTAGATTGGGGTCCTGATGAAATTTATCTTGCTTGCGATAAAGGAGGATTAGAAAGAAAACGTGCGATGACCTTATCCCAAATAGATTGGATACGACGGCTACAACAATTTTCTGTGAAAACTAATTTATCCGTTGAGCCTTTATTAGGTGCTGGTGCACTTGATGTTAATTCAGATTTTGAAGCTTTCCAAAGCATCGGTGAAGCAGTAATGGCTGCATTAAAAGCGCAAGGAGATAATGAGAATGTCTAATTTAATTGAAGCAAAATTACAGGAAAATTTGCGTGATGCATTAGTTGATTATTATCTTGGTCAGATTGTTCCGCATGATACTGCTTTTCAATCCTTGCGTGAAAGAATTCAAAATGTTGATGACTTGTATGATTTTCTATTGTTAGACACTCAGGTCTCTTCCAAAGTAAAAACAGCCCGTATCGCACATATTACCCAATCTATACAACAATATATTAACCGTATTGTTTTGAATTTAGAGTCAGGTTTATCGATGACTCAGGAAGAGGCAGATAATTGGCAGGAGTTTGCTAATCGTTATGGTTATTGGGCGGCAAATCAACAACTGGCTATTTACCCGGAAGTCTATGTTGATCCCACATTACGTTTAACCAAAACAGAATTCTTTTTCCAACTTGAAAGCGCACTTAATCAGGGTAAGCTCACCGATGATGTTGCTCAGAAAGCGATATTGGGATATTTGAATAACTTCGAAGAGGTCAGTAATTTAGAGGTTATTGCTGGCTACGAAGATGGTATTGATATTGCCGATGATAAGGTCTATTTCATTGCTAAAACACGAACTCAACCTTACCGTTATTTCTGGCGAACTTTAGATGCCAAACAGCGTAATAATCAGACTGATGAACTTTATCCTACCGCCTGGAGTGAGTGGAAGCTGATTAATGTTCCTTTGGAAAATGCGTTTAACGGTATTGTTCGTCCAATTATCTTGAATAACCGATTATATATTAGTTGGTTTGAAGTCTCTGAAGAAAAACAAGATCAAGGTAATAGTATTAAATATCGTACCAAACTTAATTTGGCTCATTTAGCGTTTGATGGTACTTGGAGTACCGGCACTACCGTTCGTGAAGATTTACTTGATCATTCTATGAAAGAGTTGATTGCGGTTCTCGATCGTACCGGAGACGTTGAACGTTTAGCGTTGGTGGCATTTGTACGTATGCAGGGTACAGGTAATGATGGAAAAGCATACGATTATGACGAAGTTTTTACCTATGTTTGTGACAATTTATTAATGGAAGCAACGGATTTGCCTAAATCCACTTCGAAGTTATCTGATCTGGATGCATATGGCGCTGCTTTAGTCTGGTTCTATTTCCGGGAACCCGCAAATGGAGGGCCGGACGAATATAAGCAATTGGTGCTTTACCCTGTTAATAATAATATGAAATGGCCGATAGCAGGGGAAAAAGAATTTGAAGGACAACTGGGTAAAATAGACGATTTCAAGCTGGATGCGACTTATGTTGACGGGACATTGAATATGTATCTTACGTCCACTTCAACGTATAAATATGATTTTAGCAGAAGCAAAAATATCCTTTATTGTATTTGGTTAGAAGATAGTCAGGGTGAACGCTGTTGGTTGAATTATAAAGTGCTTACCCCGGAAGATTATGATCCAAAGCTGAGTGTCACATTGAATCGATGCGATAGGAGTGATGTGACGGTTGTTACGGGTTTTAGTTTGCCGTCGGAAACTGGAGATATTGCAGGTAAAATTAAGCAAAAATTGAGTGTTGGGAAATTGCTCCGTGACAAGGTTCAGATTAAACAGACTAAACAAACTCAGTATTTGCAATTTCCAAAAGAAGAGCAACCAGAGGAACCATTAGAAAGTTGGTATTCTGACAAGGCGATTCGTCTAAATACCCTGTTTGCAAAAGAATTAATTAGTAAGGCGAGTCAAAAACTGGATAAAGTTCTCAGTTGGGAAACGCAAAATATTCATGAAGAGCCGATTACCGGTAATGTTTCAAAACCTATCGACCTTAAAGGGGCAAATGGTATTTATTTCTGGGAATTATTCTTCCATATGCCATTTATGGTGGCCTGGCGGTTTAATGTCGAACAGCGTTATGAAGAAGCCAGTCGCTGGATTAAGTTTATTTTTAATCCTTTTGAAAGTAATGACGAACCGGCGCTGGAACAAGATAAGCCACGTTATTGGAATAGTCGCCCGATCATTGACGAACCCAAGAGATTACGTAGTTTAATAGAACCGGCTGATCCTGATGCAATTTCTGCCAGTGAACCTATTCATTATCGTAAGGCTATTTTTAACTTCTACGTTAAGAATATTATCGATCAGGGTGACATGGAATATCGCAAGTTACAGCCTACTGCCAGAACGGTGGCACGTCTGAGCTATGCAACGGCAAGTTCATTATTAGGTGCGCGTCCTGATCTCCAATTAGCCAGTTCATGGCAGCCGATAACTCTTGAGGATGCATTATATAAGAAGAGTAGCGTAGTACGTGCATTGGAGATGATAAGTTATCCTTTGCCTTATGCCCCGGTGGTTCATGATAAAACGATTCGTGCGCTGGATAATGATCTCTTTATGAAACCGATTAATGAAGAGTTAACGGCCCTGTGGGATAAAATAGAAAACCGGATTTACAATTTACGGCATAATTTAACGCTGGATGGTAAAGAAATTTCTATGGATCTTTATGATTCGAAAATTTCTCCTCGTGGATTAATGAATCAGCGTTATCAGCGGGTTGTTGCTGCCAGAAATGCCAGCAGAATGAATTTCAGAGTACCAAATTATCGTTTTGAACCGATGTTGGCGCGGGCGAAATCGGGTGTCGATACATTGATACAATTTGGCAGCACGTTGTTGAGTTTGTTGGAACGGAAAGATAATTTGAGTTTTGAATCATTTCAGATGGTTCAGAATAATGATCTCTACCGTTTTGCGGTTGACCTTCAGCAACAAGATATCAATATTAACCAAGCCAGTCTTGATGCGTTGCAAGTGAGTAAACAATCTGCTCAGGAGCGGTACGAACATTATAAAAGTCTTTATGATGAAAATATTTCGTCAACGGAACAGCAGGTTATTGAATTACAGGCTCAGGCATCTTCTGCTCTGTTGGCTTCACAAGTATCAAGAACAGCGGCGGCGGCACTGGATTTAGTTCCCAATATTTATGGATTGGCAGTTGGAGGTTCACATTGGGGGGCCGCTTTAAATGCTGTTGCTGAAATAGCAACCTTGAAACATCAATCCGATAGTACTAAAGCTGATAGCCTCAGTGTTTCTGAATCTTATCGCCGTCGCCGGCAAGAGTGGGAACTGCAATATAAACAGGCTGAATGGGAAGTAAAATCTATTGATCAGCAAATTAATATTCAGCAGTTGCAGGTTAGTGCCGCACGTAAGCGTTTGGCGCAAGTTGAAGCACAGCAACAACAATCTCAGGCACTGTTGGCGTATTTCTCCAGCCGTTTTACTAATGAAAGCTTATATACTTGGATGATTAGCCAGATCTCAAGCCTCTATTTGCAGGCTTATGATGCTGTTTCATCGTTGTGTTTATCCGCACAAGCCTCTTTACAATATGAACTTGGGCTAGGCGAGCAGAATTTTATTGATGGCGCGAGCTGGAATGATCTCTATCAAGGGCTGTTGGTCGGTGAAAATCTGAAATTGGCGTTGCAACGTATGGAACGCACTTACGTTGAGCAAAATTCGCGTAAATTGGAAATTATCAAAACGATTTCGCTTAAATCTTTATTGGGCGAGTCTTGGGAAGATAATCTCAAAGTGCTGAAATCACATAATGCAATCACCTTTAATTTGGATGAGTTAAAACAATTTGGTACGGATTATCCGGGTTTATTTAATCGGCGGATTAAATCAGTTTCAGTGACGCTGCCTATGTTAATTGGGCCTTATGAAGATATCTGTGCCAAACTAAGTTTGTCGGGTGTGAGCAGTTATACGACAAAAGCGGATCTTAAAACCGTTGAAAAAATGTTGAAAGAAGGAATTCGTGCGGAAACGCCTTATACGGTGCGCAGTATCCAGCCTAATCAACAAATTGCTTTATCTACGGGGATTAATGACAGCGGAATGTTCACGCTTAATTTCGATGATGAACGTTTCTTACCCTTTGAGGGGGTAGGAGTAGGATCGAGTTGGAATTTCCAATTTACCAATACCTCGCAGGATTTAGAAAGTTTGACCGATATTATTCTTCATATTCGATATACCGCGCAAGAAGGATCTGCATCATTTGGTCTAGCGGTTAAAGAGTTATTAAAAAAGGAAAACCCAGATTTGTGATAACGAGAATTAAGCATTAAATGAATCAGTCACCTGAATTTAAAATGCTTACTCATTATCTTTAACATTCAAATTAGCCTCTTCTAATTATGTGGAGGCTAAATATAAATCGCATTGGAGTTTATAAATGGTAAATAAATATACTTATACCTCATCGAAATCCATGTCCGACATAAGTGATATTGTTGGTGAGCCATTAACTGCATGGAATAATCAGGCAGGCGGCCAAGTTTATAATGTTATTTTTAATAGTGGTGTTTATACCAATACTTATTGGGTTGAACGCTGGCATATTCCCGATCCTACGGCTAAAGAGGGAACACCGCATAATGCCTGGAAATATATTCGTCCAGCGACGGAAGATGAGATAAAACAGCACGGAAATCCTACCGATGGGCGCGTTGATCCAACCGAAGATATTCCTTCACCGGTTTTACAACCGGATGCTATTACAGAACAAACCTATCAACGGCCGGATGTTAATTTTAAACCTGATGGTTCAGCGGGTAACCTTTCTTATACTGCGACGCGTGTTTGTCGCCCGATGTTTAATGAATATGAAAGCGATAAATCCAGGCCAAAACTTTCTGCTTATATTACTGATTGGTGCCAATATGATGCACGTTTGGATGGTGAGGATAAAGGGGCTGGTGATCGGGGAAGAGGGTTTGATTTAAGCACTATCAAGGTCACCGCTTATGATAAGTTAATATTTAGCTTTTTGGGTATTTACGGTGATACTGGTGTGAAAGGGGATAAAATCAAAGAGGTTGCCGATGGTTGGAATAGCCAGAGTGAAATAAAAATTACTGAAGGCCATATTGTCCCTCTTGACCCTTATGGTGATTTAGGGACTGCCCGTAATGTGGGATTACCGAAAGAAAGCGCGAATACTGATATCGGTCCGGGAACATTCTTGCCTTATTATCAACAAAAGAGAGCTTCGGGTTTATTAGGTGGGTTACGTGAACTGCAAAAAACGGCGCGTTTAGCGGGTCATAAACTTGAATTAGCTTTTAGTATTGGTGGCTGGAGTATGTCCGGTTATTTCTCCGTGATGGCGGCTGATGCGGCACTGCGTCGTGTTTTTGTTGACAGTATTGTTGATTTCTTTGAGCGTTTTCCTATGTTCAGTTGTGTCGATATTGACTGGGAATATCCTGGAAGCCCGGGAGAGGAAGGTAATGTTATTAGTGATAAAGATGGAGAACATTACGCTCTGTTAATTAAAGAATTACGTGAATCTTTGGATAGTCGATTTGGGCGAGAGGATAGAAAAGAGATCTCCATTGCTTGTAGTGGTGTAAAAGCGAAATTAAAAACCTCTAATATTGCTGAATTAGTCAAGAATGGTCTGGATAATATTTACTTAATGAGTTACGACTATTTTGGTACCGGGTGGGCACCTTATATCGGCCATCATACTAATCTCTATTCGCCAAAAGATCCTGATCCATCAGATGCGTCTGATTTATCCGCGGAAGTTGCTATCAATTACCTACATCAGGAGCTTGGCATACCTTTGGAGAAAATTCATTTAGGTTATGCTAACTATGGCCGTGCGGGCAAAGGGGCAAATCTTGAAACGCGCGAATATAATAAAACTGGCGATGCATTAGGAACAATGGAAAAAGGTTCACCTGAATTCTTTGATATTGTTAATAATTATCTGGATAGTGAACACACTCTCGCTAGCGGGAAAAATGGCTTTGTGCTAATGACAGATACCAATGCTGATGCTGATTTTTTGTTTAGTGAAAAAGAGGGACACTTTATCTCATTAGATACCCCTCGCACGGTGAAGCAAAAAGCGGAATATGTCGCTAAGAATAAACTGGGAGGCATATTTTCTTGGTCAGGCGATCAGGATTGTGGCTTGTTGGCAAATGCGGCCAGAGAAGGGATGGGCTATATTGCCAAATCTAATGATGAAACCATCGACATGGGGCCACTCTATAATCCGGGTAAGCCCTATTATTTAAAATCTATTGGTTAGGTGAAGAAAAACGCCGGTTAATTTTTCTTTGCCAATAAAAAGGGATATTGCTTTTCTTATCTGTCAGTTTTTTCATTCTTAAAATAATCATGTTCAACCCGATATTCTAGGGCTGAACATGATTATTTCTGTAAAACGCGACCATTTACCGTTAAGCTATCCCATCAAGCGTTTTAAGCTATTTGGGCAGAGAAAGGGATAATGACAAATTCAGCCACTGAGTTAGTAACAATTTACGATCTGCATAGCCATACGACTGCATCGGATGGTTTACTTTCACCAGCAGAATTGGTCGAACGAGCGGTGGCAATGGGCGTTAATGTATTGGCCGTGACTGATCACGATACGACAGACGCTATTTTGCCAGCCCATGAATATATCAACCAACATGATTTGCCATTAAAGCTCATATCAGGGGTTGAGATATCCACCTTGTGGCAAAATATCGAGATTCATATTATTGGTCTGAACATTGATATTCAGTCAAATGCAATGATTGAATTACTTAATAAACAATCTGAACTCAGGAAAGAACGAGGAATTGAAATAGGTCGCAAGCTGGCAAAGGTGGGTATTTCCGATGCTTGGGCAGGAGCGAGCCGATTAGCGAATGGTGGACAAGTAACACGAGGCCATTTTGCCCGTTATTTAATTGAAATGGGCAGAGAGCCAACAATGGCGAAAATATTTAAAAAATATCTGGCAAAGGGAAAAATCGGATACGTTCCACCGCAATGGTGTACAATTGAACAAGCTATTGATGCCATTCATCAATCAGGTGGTCAAGCAGTCATTGCGCATCCGGGACGATATGATTTATCGACCAAATGGTTGAAGCGTCTGATTGCCTGGTTTAAACAACATGGTGGTGATGCAATGGAAGTTGCACAGTGCCAGCAGGCACCTAACGAGCGGCAATATCTCGGTCAGTTGTCACGGGAATATGATTTGATGGCTTCGTTAGGTTCTGATTTTCACCAGCCTTGTTCATGGATAGAGTTAGGGCGTAAATTGTGGTTACCCGGTGATGTGGTACCAATATGGCGTAACTGGTCACTGTAGGGGCAGCATAAAATTAAGAGGTAATTTATGAGCCAGTTTTTTTATATTCATCCAGATAATCCGCAGCCCCGCTTAATAGGGCAAAGTGTGGATGTGTTGAAAAAAGGAGGGGTGGTTGTTTACCCCACTGATTCCGGTTATGCGATTGGTTGCCATCTGGAAGATAAAGATTCGATGACTCGGATATGTCGTATTCGCCAGTTAGACAGTCATCATAATTTCACCTTAATGTGCCGGGATTTATCGGAGATATCGACTTATGCTTATGTCGATAATTCGGCTTTTCGTCTGATTAAGAATAATACTCCGGGCAATTACACGTTTATTTTGCGTGCGACGAAAGAAGTACCTCGTCGTTTGATGAATGATAAGCGGAAAACCATCGGGTTACGTGTTCCATCTAATCCAATTGCTTTGGCGCTTCTTGAACAGGTGGGTGAACCATTGATGTCCACTAGCCTGATTTTGCCGGGCAATGATTTTGCTGAATCTGATCCTGAAGAAATTAAAGATAATTTGGGAAAACGGGTTGATCTGATTATTCACGGGGGTTATTTAGGGCAACAGCCTACCACCGTAATTGATTTAACTGAGAATACGCCGGTTGTAATACGGGAAGGGGCTGGCAATATCACGCCATTCTTATAAGCTACGCAGTAATTATTTTCAGAATCTATATAAAGCCTGTGTATTATACGCAGGCTTTATACCCGTTATCTTTCAAGTTGCCTCTTTGTTGGCTGCACTCGCTCACCCCAGTCACATAGTTACCTATGCTCCCGGGGATTCTCTCCCTTGCCGTCGCGATGCATCTTGAAATCCATAGGGTATATATTTTTGATTTTTTAATTGAATAGAAATGGTTATTGTTGTTTCGAATTATTAATACTGACTCAATAAAATTATCATCTATTTAATAATTAACCTGAACTCTGGATAAAAAAATGGAACTAAGTGCCTGTTCCAAGATCAAAATTTTCGACCAAGAAAAAAACGATCTTATTAGGAACAGGCATGGATAAACTAGTTGAACTCTTCTGCGATGTCG